>NZ_BCPS01000088.1:0-18274 GCF_016586185.1 Paenibacillus sp. EPM92 | reverse complement strand
TGATACGCGGGAAGAAATCTTACGGGCCGCAGACATTTATATCGACAATGACATCTATATCGAAGGCGGACCCGCAAAGCATGCGATTCAGCAAACCTTCTTCCTGTACTGCTATGAGCCGGGCGGAAACCGAATTGAGGTCTGTACCGGAGGCTATTTCATTTATGCGCCGGATGCGGAGACCATCACCTGGAGCCAGGCAGAACGCGCCAGAGGGCAGGCTTGGCTGACGCCTACGATCTCCACATTCCATACATACGGCACACCGGTAGTGGACAAATAGTACGGACCCAACCATGTATTATGTGTCTCCAATTTTATAATCTGATAAAGACCTGTACATGCAACCGAATTCATGTTGTTTTGGGGGAGGATTTTAAGATGAAAAAGAGACTGACGGCAATGATGACAGTTATGTTGGCTATACTCCTCACAGCCTGCAGCGGCGGTTCCGCTGCGACGACGCAAAATTCAGAAAGCCCCTCTTCACCAGGAGCCTCAACCGCGGCCGCGGATGAAAGCAAAGACCCTATTATCGTGGGTGCACTCCTCAGTCAATCAGGCCCTCAAGCACAACCCGGAGAAAGTGCCAAAAAAGGAATCGAGCTTTATTTCTCGCAGCATAATTACATGATCGGAGACCGCAAGGTCGAAATCAAGTACGAGGATGATGAAGGGAATCCTCAGACGGGGTTACGGAAGTACCGCCAGCTTATTAACAGCAGCAAGGCGGATGTCGTGCTCGGTCCCCTTCTAAGCAATGTTGTGTATGCGCTTACAGACGAGGTGCAAAAGGTCAAGAAACCCATGATTATCGTCACCGCCGCCGCCAATGATATTTCCTGGTCCAAGAAAAGCGACTATATGATCCGTACCTCCCTCTCTAACTGGCAAAGCGGAACGCCCGGCGGCAAGTACTTTGCCGACAAAGTCGGCAAAACGGCATACATCGTAGCGTCCGACTATCCTGCAGGACACGAAGTGGCTGCCGGGTTTAAAGAGGCGTTTATCCAGGCTGGCGGCAAAGTCATCGAGGAAGCCTACCCTCCGCTCGGGGCAAACGATTATGCGACAAATCTGAATCAAATCAAGCAGGCTAAACCGGAATTGGTATTTGCATTCTTGCCTGGGGCAGACGGAATCCGATTCATTAAGCAATATAAAGAGTTTGGCCTGAAGGGGAACATCCCGCTGACTTCTTCCGGCGAATTCGGAGACGTCCTCATCACGGAACCGACCGGTGCCGATTCAGAAGGAATTTATAGCACCTTCCACTATTACCCTGCACTCGAGAATGAGACGAACAAAAAGTTTGTCGAAGAATTTAAAGCGAAGTATGGCAAAATACCGGATTTCTACTCCGTATATGGATATGATGCCGCTCAGGCCTTCGCGGAAGCGGTGAAGAAGACAGGCGGAAGCGTAAAAAGCGACGATCTTTTGAAAGCGCTTAAAGGAATTACGATCAATAGCCCGCGCGGCAGCATTACCATCGATCCCCAAACGAATAATCCGATTCAAACGTTTTATGCCGGCAGAAATGTAATGAAAGACGGCAGAATCGTCTTCGAACCATTGGCGAATCTTGGAGAAATGGTTATGCCGGAAAAGGATCCCGCGGCGAAGTAATTTCTTATTAATTCACATGAGGAGGCAGGAGAATTATGAGTACTGTTTTGGACGAAGACAGATTGCGGAAGATAAAAGAAAAAATCTCGCAGGGGATGATGCCGCAGTGGATTTTGAACGACCCCGCTATATTCGACGAGGAGATCGAGAAAGTATTCGCTCATGCGTGGCAGCTTCTCGGCCATGAGAGCGAGCTGAAGGAACCGGGAAGCTATATCACCAGATGGCTGGTTCATGATCCGATCTTGGTTGTCCGGACGAAAAAAGGAGAAATCAAAGCATTTCTTAATTCCTGTCCGCACAGAGGCATGCAGCTGTGTACAGCCGATTTCGGCAAAAAGAACACGTTTCAATGCCCGTATCACGGCTGGAGCTTTAATAATGATGGCAAGCTGATCGGCGTCGTCGCAGGGGATAAGGTTTACGGCGAAGGCATGGACAAAGAGCAATGGGGTCTTAAGCCGGTGCCGCAGGTCGCCACCTACAACGGTTTGATATTCGGCTGCCTGGATGCAAATACCATGCCGCTGGAAGAGTACCTCGGAGGAATGAAATGGTATTTTGATATTCTTCTGAACCGCAGCGATGGCGGCATGGAGGTCCGAGGCGTTCCGCAGCGCTGGATTCTTAACGCCAACTGGAAGCTGACATCGGAAAACTTCGGAGGGGATCCGTACCATGTGGCGACCGTACACCGCTCGACGGTGGAACTTGGCATCAGCCCGCAGGATCCGCTGTTCTCGGGCTATGGTTATCAAGTGGTGCTCGACCATGGACACAACGTTAACATCAATACCGGCGTTCCGGGTTTAGACATACCGCCGTATCAGGGAATGCCCGAAGAGATGTGGCCGATGTTCCAAAAGAACCTGACGGCCGAGCAGCATGATATTTTATCGAAATGTACCGTTATCGTAGGCAACTGTTTCCCTAACTTGTCCTTCCTGAGTCCGCTTCACGGAAGCGAAGGTCATCTGCACAATTACTTGAACATGCGTGTGTGGCGTCCGATCTCAGCCGACAAAATCGAAGTGTGGTCCTGGTTTATGATCGATAAGGCGGCGCCGGAAGCATACAAGCAAGCCTCGTACAAAGGCTACATCGCATCCTTCGGCCCGTCGGGCACGTTGGAGCAGGACGATGCCGAAATTTGGGCGCGCGTGACGCAGGCGAGCAAAGGCATACTTGCCCGTGACAAGGATTTGAGCTACAACAATGTGCTGAACTATATGATGGGCGAGGGAAAAGTAGAGCCGCTGGACCATTGGGACGGACCGGGCGTAGCTTATCCGACTTGTTACGTCGACTATGCCTCAAGGAACATGCATGAATTCTGGCTGTCTCTGCTCACCGGTGACGTCAATCTGCGGCAGTCCGCGGTGCATTCGGAAATAAAATAATTGAGGAAAGGAGCCATCATTATGAACTATGAACTTCACTATGAGATCACGAATTTCCTTCAGCGCGAAGCGTACATATTGGACAGCTTGCAATTCCAGGAATGGCTGGGCCTGCTGACGGATGACATTATTTACCGCATGCCGCTAAGGGTCACCCGCGAGAAAAAAGACGGCTCCAACATTGTGGATGAGATGACTTACTTTGAAGAAACGAAGAAATCGCTCATCACACGGGTAAGCCGTATGGCAACAACCTCGGCATGGGCCTGGGATCCGGTACCACGTACGCGGCATTTCATCAACAATATTCTGATTGAGCGGGAAACGCGCAAAGATGAGCTTGAGGTCAGAAGCGCATTTCTGTTTATGCGGAGTAGAGCGAAGGATGAAGTCTCCGACCAGGTTTATGGAGAACGGCTGGACATACTCAGACGAGTGGATGGACAGTGGAAAATAGCTGCGCGAACGATTTACCCGGATCAAACGGTACTGACGTCCATTAATCTTAGCTCATTCTTTTAAGAATAGACCGAAACCTCCGAAACAGAAGTCGGTTTTGTTGCACTTATTAATCACTCCATGTTCACTTTCGGTAGGGAGGAAATGTCTTGAATGCATCCATTCTGTTTTCACATATTTTAACCGGTTTGGCTTACGGGATGCTGCTGTTTATGATTGCGGCGGGGTTATCAATCATTATGGGGTTTATGAATGTCGTTAACCTTGCCCATGGTTCCTTTTTCATGATCGCAGCCTATGTCGCATTTGCGTTAATGAAGCAGGGGATGGGCTTTTGGGTCGCGCTTATGGTGACGATTATCCTCGTCGGTCTATTCGGATGGTTTATGGAAAAGGTTTTCCTGGCCCGCGTGTACGGGAAGGAATTGGACCAGGTACTGCTCACCTTCGGTTTGACATTTATTTTTTCCGATCTGGTGAAGTGGGCATGGGGCACGAGCCCGCAAAGTATCCCGGTTCCCGGGGAACTTAGCCAATCGATCCATTTGGGAGAAACCGTATTTCCCGTCTTTCGTCTGTTTGTAATTATGGTCGGTGTGCTGGTTGCCGTGCTTCTCTGGTACTTCGAAAGCCGCACGCGTGTCGGGTCGGTCATCAGAGCCGGGGTAGACGATCGCCAGATGGTATCGGCGCTCGGAATAAATGTAGGCTTGGCCTTTTCCGGCGTTTTCGCTTTCGGTGCTCTGCTTGCCGGCTTCAGCGGCGTTCTTGGCGGTGCGGTAACGGGAATCTATCTGGGAATGGATGCGGAAGTCCTCATTTCTTCCTTGGTTGTCGTCGTTATCGGCGGACTCGGAACATGGAAAGGCGCCTTTGCAGGAGCGATCCTGGTCGGGATGATCGATACGTTAGGAAAAGTCTGGTTCCCCTCGGTTTCCATGGCCTTGGTGTTTATCTTAATGGTTATCGTGCTGCTGGTTCGTCCGACCGGGTTGTTCGGAAGAGGGGTGCAGCTGTGAGGAAACATGCCTACTTCTTTTTAGCCATGATTATTATGGTTCTCGTGCTGCCGTTGATATTAAGCAGCTTCGGCACGAATCTCGCAACGGAAATTTTCTTTATGGCTGTGTTCGCGCTCAGTCTGGGACTTATTATGGGATATACCGGACTCGTTTCACTAGGTCACGCGGCCTTCTTCGGAACCGGGGCGTATACGGTGGCGCTGCTCGGCGAGCATATCGGCAATACTTATGTGCTGCTGCTCGCTGCGCTTGTCTTCTCCGGATTGTTGGCGCTTATTTCCGGCGCATTGTTCATCCGTACGACGGGCGGCTACTTTCTGATGATTACGCTTGCCTTCGGCCAGATGCTGTTCGCTTTCGCGTTTAAAATGAAATCATGGACCGGCGGTGCAGACGGCATGCAGATAAGCGTGTCTCCCGATTTCGGTTTCGGTCCGATCACGAGCACGCATGGCTTGTATTATTTGGCCGGGGTTGGCTTTTTACTTTGCTATCTTCTTCTGCTGCTCTTTGTGAATTCGCCGATCGGGAAAATCGTCAAAGGCATCATGGAAAACGAAACACGCATGAAAGCTCTCGGCTATCAAACCCGCAATTACAAATTAATCGCTTATTCGCTTTCCGGAACGCTCGCCGGTTTCGGAGGCGCGCTCTACGCCTTTATTAATTCATTCGTCAGCCCTGACCTCATGTTTTGGATTTTTTCCGGGCAGGCGCTCATTATGGTCATCGTCGGCGGAGTGGGAACGCTGCTGGGGCCTGTAGTCGGCGTCGTCTTCTTTATCATTTTGCAAAACTACGTCAGCTCTTACACCGAACGCTGGCAGCTTATAATGGGGATTATTTTTGTGGCATTTGTGCTTTACGGGCGCGGGGGCATCGTGCAGCTTGTTTCTTCTCTCTGGAAGAAAAGGCCGGGAAAGGGGGAAGACGCAAATGTCGCTGTTGAAAACGCAAAAAATAAGCAAATCGTTTAAGGCGCTGCAGGTGCTAAAAGACGTTTCTCTCGAAGTGCAGGAGAATGAACGCCACGTTATTATCGGTCCGAACGGTGCCGGAAAAACGACCCTGTTTAACTGTTTAACCGGATTCCTGCCGATCAGCAGCGGGAAAATATTTCTCCAGAATCAAGATATAAGTACGATGGAAACCCATAAACGGGTCGGTCTCGGGATGTCGAGAACGTTCCAGAAAAACAATCTGTTCTGGAACCTTACGGTAAAAGAAAATGTTTATCTTGCCATTACATCCAACAAGCCTTATAAATACCGTTTTTTTAAACCGCTTGACAGCTATGCGGATATCCGGGCCGAGGCCGACGAACTGATTGAACAATGGAACCTTCTGGAGCGAAAAGACAGAATAGTAAGTGAATTGTCATACGGTGAACAGCGGGTACTGGAAGTGATGCTGGCCGTTGCGCTGAAACCGAAAGTTTTGCTGCTGGATGAACCGACGTCAGGCATGTCACCTGCGGAAACAGCGCATACGACCAAGTTGATTCAGCAGCTGCCGCGCTCGATGACCATGGTGATTATCGAACATGATATGGACGTCGTCTTTTCCATCGCGGACCGCATTACGGTGCTGCATCACGGGGAGCTGCTATTAAGCGGAAGCCCGGACGAGATTCGAAATAACAGCCAAGTGCAAGATGTGTATTTCGGCGGGGGGGCTTTATCGCATGCTGACGATTGAAGGCGTACATACCTATTACGGCAACAGCCATGTGCTTCAAGGCGTAACATTCAACGTTCCGGCGGGCAAAAGTGTAGCGCTTCTGGGCCGAAACGGAGTGGGAAAGACAACGACCATCCATTCCATTTCGGGACTTACGCCGGCGAAAAGAGGGGAGATCCGGTTTCTTGGCAAGACCATCACGGGCAAAACGCCCCATGAAATCGCACGGACAGGCATCGGATTGGTGCCCCAAGGCAGACGTGTATTTCCTTCCCTGACCATCCGTGAAAACTTGACGATGGCGGCGCGTTCGCAAACGCAGGACGCGCCTCCGGATTGGGATTTGGACAAAGTGTATACGTTATTCCCCGTTCTCAAAGAGCGGGAAAAAAACATGGGCAACCAGCTGTCCGGCGGCCAGCAGCAGATGCTTGCGATCGGCAGGGCGCTAATGACCAATCCTCAGCTTATTTTGATGGATGAGCCTTCGGAGGGACTGGCTCCATCCGTGGTTTCACAGGTAGGCGATATCATTCACGGTTTAAAAAAGTCCGGGCTTTCCATTCTTCTTGTCGAGCAAAATTTCCATTTGGCCTGCGGGGTTGCCGACGAGGTGCTGATTATGAGCAAGGGGCAAATTGTTTGGTCGGGCTCGCCAAAAGAGCTTCTCGATAACAATGAAATCCAGCATCAATATCTTGGCATATAGAAAAGATAGTCACAATAACATAAAAAGGGAGAGAAATACCATGGATGCAGAGCAATTGTTAGCAGGAGCTTATGACCTCCACATTCACACAGGACCTGATGTAATCGGCAGGAAGCTGGATGATTTTGAAATGGCGGAGCGTATGCAAAAGGCCGGCATGAAGGGATTCGGCATTAAGTCGCACTATTTCTGCACGGCGGAAAGAGCCGCTTTGACCAAGAAACTGTACCCCGATGTCAATGTCGTCGGCGCCATTTGTCTGAACAATACGGTTGGGGGCCTGAACCCGATGGCCGTAGAAATCGCCGCACGGGATGGCGCGAAAATCGTCTGGATGCCGACATTTGACTCCTTGAATGAGCAGGAGCATTTCAAAACCGCGAAGCACGACAAGCTTCCGTTTTGGGCGAAGATGAAGATGGAACTTGAAGAACAAGGGAAAACGATGCCGAATATCTCGCTGTTGGATGAGTCCGGTACGCTTAAGCGTCAGGTGCTGGACATTATGGACATTGCGGCTCATCACAGCCTTGTGCTTGCAACAGGCCATATCAGCGTTAAAGAAATCTATGCCTTAGTTGAAGAATCGGCCAAACGGAAAATGAAAAAAACGGTTATCACCCATCCGAATTTTCCTTCATCCGATCTTTCCAAGGAGCAGATCAAAGAACTGGCGGATAAAGGGGCGATTATGGAGTTTTGCTTTACGACTCCATACACCGATAAAGTGACTTGGGAATCGGTATATGAACAAATTCGCTACGTAGGCCCGGAAAATTGCATTCTGTCCACCGATTTGGGCCAACCGCAATATGTTTATCCGGACGAAGGGATGAAGATGTTTATTTCGAATCTTCTGCAGAACGGTTTCAGCGCGGAAGAAGTCAGAATCATGACGAACGAGAATCCCACTTTCCTTGCGGAAATTTAAACCGATAGATCAACTAAGGTCATTTCGGTAATGAAGATGGTCCGCAATGTGTTTATGAAGGGATTTGCGGGAAGGGGACCAGAATATGAGTACAGGCAGCAATCAGGAATTAGGAGGAAAAAGTATTATCATTCGTCTTGATATCGACACGGAGAAGATGAACTTCGGTATGGTGACCAACGCTATATCGCTTACGGGCGGAGATATTATCGCCATCGATACCATTCATATCGGGCCTAACTCGACCACCCGTGACATTACAATCAACGTGAAGGACGCGGAGGATAACCGTAAAATTACCGAAGCCATCGAAAGATTGCAAGGGGTAAGATTGGTGCATGTTTCGGATCGCACCTTTCTGATGCACCTGGGCGGAAAAATCGGCATCCATCCGAAGGTAAAGATTCAGAACCGCGACGATCTTTCCCGCGTCTATACGCCGGATGTTGCGCGAGTATGCATGGCCATTCATGAAGACGAACAAAAAGCGTTCTCGCTGACAATCAGAAGAAATACGGTAGCCGTTGTATCGGATGGAACCGCCGTTTTGGGGCTGGGGGACATCGGACCGAAAGCGGCAATGCCGGTGATGGAAGGCAAAGCGATGCTGTTTAAGCAGTTTGCGGATGTTGACGCATACCCAATCTGTCTGGATACGAAGGATACGGAGGACATCATCAAAATCATTAAAGCGATCTCGCCATCTTTCGGGGGAATTAATCTGGAGGATATTTCTTCGCCACGCTGCTTTGAAATAGAAGAACGCCTTCGCCGGGAACTCGATATTCCCGTCTTCCATGATGATCAGCATGGAACGGCAGTCGTCATGTATGCAGGACTGATTAACGCGCTGAAAATTGCCGGCAAGTCCATCCGTGACATTAAAGTGGTTGTCTGCGGCGTCGGGGCGGCCGGAATCGCCTGCACGAAAATTTTGCTGGCTGCTGGAGTGAAAGATATCATCGGTTTGGACAGAAACGGAATTCTGGTGAAAGGAAACGAATATTCCAATCCGATGAAACGGTGGTTTGCCGAGAATACCAATACGGCTGGTGTTTCGGGTACGCTTCAGGATGCCATGCGGGGAGCCGATGTGTTCATCGGACTTTCTTCAAGCGGTTTGTTGGAACGGGAGGATGTGCTTACTATGGCCTCCAAACCGATCGTGTTTGCGATGGCTAATCCGACACCCGAAATCCTTCCGGAAGAAGTCGATGATATTGTCGCCGTTATGGCGACCGGGAGGTCTGACTACCCGAATCAAATTAACAATGTACTCTGTTTTCCCGGGATTTTCCGTGGGGCGCTGGACTGCAGGGCGACTGAAATCAATGAAGAAATGAAACTTGCTGCTGCTGAGGCTATTGCTTCCGTCATAACAGAGGATAAATTGGATAGGTTATATATTATTCCAAGTGTTTTCGATCACAAAGTGGTAGATTTGATACGACAACGAGTGATAGAGGCTGCGATTCGAACGAAGGTGGCCCGCCGCATTCCGAAAGAGTATCGATAAAATTGAATATTTGTTGGTTAC
The DNA here is from genome assembly GCF_016586185.1 of Paenibacillus sp. EPM92. Classification (NCBI taxonomy): domain Bacteria; kingdom Bacillati; phylum Bacillota; class Bacilli; order Caryophanales; family Paenibacillaceae; genus Paenibacillus; species Paenibacillus sp. EPM92. The sequence continues at coordinate 8,907 of NZ_BCPS01000088.1, read as the reverse complement.
ACTCCCCCAAGTTCGATAGTGCTTTAGAGCGCTGTCAACTATGAATGGGGGATTTTTTTGGTTTGCGGGTTTAATAAAACCGGCCACAATCAAACTTGACTTACCATGAAAAGACGATTTTAATGCAAATAACCGTTATACAGAACAGGCATGGTAAAAATGGACGGAATTATCTGAAAAGTATATCTTTTTTTGCTATTGCGGCAAGAAATATCGGAGCGTACACTTAAATCAAGGTTACGAATCAGTCGCACAAATGTAATGAACTCCCGTATTTTCTTATGGCTTTCGAAAGGGGATAAGGACCTCATGCAGAGCAAGAGTTATTTGATGTCGCATGGTCGAGGAGTAAAGGCGAGCCGATTGTTATTTGAAAATATTATTGACATTGATCGTAGAACCGGAATCTTGACTTTGGGCTCGAAACGAATGCTGTTAATCTCAGCGGAAGCCATGGGAATATTGCGCCGCGACTTAGTCAGTACGTTGGGGATGGAGCGTGCAAAAGGCTTCTTAATGCGCTATGGATGGGCGTATGGCTACAACGATGGCGATGCAGTCGGTAAAATGTTTCGGTGGGATTCTTTAAAAGAATATATTCTTTCAGGGCCGGTGCTTGCTACGATGGAAGGCATTGTGACGGTGGAGATTGAAGCCTTGGATATTATTGAAGGAGAGTTCTATTCACACGGGTATTGGAAGCATTCATACGAAGCGGAAGAGCATATTCGTCATTTCGGCCGGAGCGATGAAGCGGTATGCTACTCGATTGTCGGATATGCCAGCGGTTTTCTGACTAAGGTTTTGGGTAAAAGTGTTTTGGTAAAGGAAAGCCGCTGTAAGGCTAAAGGGGACGATTGCTGCTATTTTATTGCCAAAACGGTTGACGAAAACGATCCCGACTACCAGGAAGATCTCCGTTATTATCAGGCGGAATCCCTTGCTTCCGAGCTGGACGCCTACAATAAAGAGATACAGGAGCTAAACCGTATCATGGTTCACTCCGAGGAAATCAGCAATAAACTGACGGATTTCATGCTGGAAGGGAAGAATTTGTACCATCTTATCGATTTCTTATCGAAAGCCATAAACCGGAGTATTGTTATCGAAAAAGTAAAGAGAAACGGAATAAACGAAGCTGTCTGGAAAGCGGAAACTGATCTTCAGTTATATGAAAGGTGGAAGGAAGCAGGTTCCAGCACAGGCCAATTTACAGAATCGTTTACATGCTATTCATTCGATCTTCAGGCGAATCATAGTTTGCTTGGAACCATGGTTGTCGTGGGAGCGAATGAATTAACCAAGCAGGAAAGAATGATTATACGCAGGGTTGTAAGCGTTATCACCACGCACTTATACCATCAGCGATCAATTAACAAGTGGAATTGGAAAATGAAAGCCGATTTATTTGAAGAGATATTACGGGGAAATTATGATGAGCAGGAGTTGAGAAGGAGGATTTCGGATTCAGGCATAGATTTCAGCTCGGCCGTAAAAGTTGTTTGCATAAAGCTGAAGTCCGCGGATGAGCTGGAACATGTCATGAGCTATATCAATTTGAAATTTCCCCTTCTGGAGGCTTTCATAAGTAAAGACAGGATCGTGCTCATCGTATCCAGGGAATGGGAAAATTCCGTTCGGCGCAGCGAAAATCCGGAGATGGAAGAGCATAATTTTGAGACGCGTTTAAAAAATATGCTGCAAAGAAAATTTTCACAAACCAACATTTACGTAGGTTCCGGTCGGGTCGCTAATTCCATCGTAAGTCTCGGAAAAAGTTATCAGGACGCCTATTTAATTACCGACTTTGTGCAGGTATCGTTTCTTCAAGAAAATGCCGTGGCCAGTTTTGAGCAGTTAGAACATATCATGCTGTTTATTAAAAGTTTAGATCACGATGAATTTATCAGCTTCTGCCATAATGTGTTAGGCAAATTAATAGACAATGATCTCGTTTACCAAAGCGACTTGCTTTTATCTTTAAAGGCGTATCTGGATAACAGCGGCAATTTGGCTAATACCGCACGTGAGCTCCATTTATCCATCACCGGGCTGCGTTATCGGATTCGCCGAATTGAAGAGCTTTGCGGAATCAATTTGAACGACGGAATGAGCCGTCTCAAGTACCACTTGGCCGTGCAAATTTACTTTACGCTGCGATTAATCAATAAAAATCCTTTCACTAAAAGTTAAAGATAGGTTCGGCATTAAAGGGGGTGATTGCCAAACCTTATTGAAGGCGCTTAAAGTCTCTTGGTTCATGTTTTTGGACATGTTTCTCATTAAATCAATGAGGAGGCAGACAAGGTGAAGAACAGCACAGTTGAAAATAAAACGCTGAATTTAATTCAAGAAAAGCTATCCGCCGGCCGATTACCTCAATGGGTTAAGTATGATCCGGAAATTTTTGAGTTGGAAATTGAAAAGATATTTTCGAAGACATGGTGTTTTCTGGCTCATGAATCGGAATTAAAAGAGCACGGAAGTTACGTGACAAGGTATATCGGCAATGATCCGATCTTGGTTACCCGAACCAGGACAGGGGAAATCAAGGCCTTTCTCAACTCCTGCACCCATCGCGGCGCTAAGCTTTGTACGGCTGATTACGGGAACAGCAAAAACCTGACCTGTCCCTACCATGGGTGGACATTTAATCCGGATGGAGAACTGATCGGCGTTACGGCCGGCAACAGAATTTACGGGGAGGAGATGGTGAAGGATGAGTGGGCGCTTCGGCCGGTTCCGAAGCTTGATAGGTATGCGGGACTCATCTTCGGCAACCTCGATTCCAATGCCTCTTCTCTGGATGAATATCTGGGCGAATTAAAATGGTATCTGGACATTTTGGTCAGCCGTACCGATGGAGGCATGGAGGTGTTAGGCGCACCCCAGAGATGGGTGGTGAATACGAACTGGAAAGTCACGGCGGAGAATTTCTGTGCTGATTCCTATCATGCGCTTACTTCCCATCGCTCGACGGTAGAAATGGGGATTAGTCCGGATTTCGTGTCGCAAGCCGGATTTGGCTATCAGCTTTCATTAAACAACGGACACGGGCTCAATTTGGTTCTTACGCCGCCAGGGGTAGAGGGACCTAAATATCAAGGGCTTCCGGAAGAGCTATGGCCGATGTTTGAACGTAATTTGAATCCGGATCAGCTGCAGTTCCTGGAAAACCTGCAAGTGCACGTCGGGAATTGCTTCCCGAATCTATCCTGGGTCAGCATCCCGCAAAGTACCGGCGGCGATTCGATCACCACCTTTTTAAATATGAGGGTGTGGCGGCCTATCGGTCCCGACAGCATCGAAATTTGCTCTTGGGTGATGATTGATAAAGAAGCAAATGAGGAATACAAAAAAGAGGCGAGCAGAGCTTATATCATCTCTTTTGGCCCCGGAGGTACGCTGGAGGAAGATGACACCGAGATATGGACCCGGATTACGGAAAGCAGCAAAGCGGTGATGGCACGTAATAAGGATTTAAGTTACGATAATGTGCTCAATTATTTGATGGGGATTGATCGCGTCATGCCGATTGAAAACTTCCCGGGTCCGGGAAAAGCTTATCCGACGTGGCTTCTGGATACAGCGATCCGGAATTTTTGGGAGCAGTGGCTGAAGATGCTGCAAGAAAATTGAGCGAGCATGTATTCATTTATAGAGGGAGGTACCGACGATGAATGCCCAGATTCCAAGTGAGACTGCCGGGTTATTCTTGAGCAGCGATACGCAAAATGAAATCACCCGTTTCCTGTATCATGAAGCATTTTTGCTGGATCGCAGACTATATAAGGAATGGTTGGCTCTACTCACGGATGATATCGTGTACCGTATGCCGCAGCGTTCTACGCGGGAACGAAAAGACGGCTCCAATATGACCGACGATACGGCTTTTTATGAAGAGGATATGAAATCGTTAAGGCTTCGTATCGAAAGGCTCGGGACCAAATCGGCTTGGGTAGAGGATCCTCCTACGCGTAACCGGCATTTTATTTCGAATATATTCATACAAGCCGGTTCCGAAGACACAGAGGTCCATGTGCGCAGTAATTTTCTGTTACTGCGAAGCAGAAGCGACAGCACGGTGAACTATGAGATGTTTGGCGAAAGATTTGACACGCTGCGCAAAGTCAATCAAGAATGGAAAGTTTGTGCGCGCACGATTTATCCGGATCAGGCGGTTCTGGGCGTCTTGAATTTAACTTTTGTGTAATACCGGTATGCCACGTGAAGAGAACTGCTTTTTATGCGGATATCCAAGCGGGTTGAGACGATTCGAAACAAATGATTATGAAAACGTTTTCATATTCACGGTGAAGGAAGTAAACAAGGGGAGGAGAGTTCATGCAAAGTCCGTTTGCCTATAGCATTCATATACCACCGGCAATCGCCCCCGATCAGCGTTATCCTGTCATTTTCGCTTTGCACGGCATCGGGTACAGCGAACAAGACATCCTTTCTGTTGTGGCCGATTTAGAAGAAGAATTTATTCTGATTGCTGTGCGCGGGCATCTTTCTTATAACCAGGGCTATGCCTATTATACGCTCAAAGAATATGGAAAACCGGACAGGGATACATTCGATGAAAGCCTGGAAATGCTTCAAGTATTCATGGAGTATGCCACAAACAAATATCCCGTCTCTGCTGATAACCGATATTTGTTGGGCTTTAGTCAGGGAGCCATTCTCAGCATGTCACTAGCCTTATTATTAGGTAACTCGATAAAAGGGATTGTGGCGATGAATGGATATATTCCGGCGTTTGTAAAAGATGAGTTTGAAGTAAAATCCATCGATCGGCTGTCCATCTTTCTGTCGGACGGGGAATTTGACGACATTTTCCCGGTGAGCATAGGTAAAGAAAATTACGTATATTTAAACAGCCGTGCAAAGTCGGTCTGCTACAAGACTTATCCGGCGGGACATGAAATATGTGAAGAAAATGGGCGGGATATCGTGGCATGGTTGCGAAATGATTCGGCATATTTACAGCAGCGGTCAAAATCAATATACGGATAGGGAGATAACGCACATGGCAGAGACCGGTTTAACCGAAAAAATCGGTAATTATGATGTCCACTACCACGAAGCCGGGCACGGCGAGCCGCTTCTTTTCATTCACGGATCAGGACCGGGTGTATCCGCATGGGCAAATTGGCGGCAGGTGTTTCCCGTTTTATCGGATAAATACCGTCTGTATGCACCTGACCTTCTCGGCTTCGGCGAGTCGGAAAAACCGAAATTGATGCCATACGGTGTTGATGTTTGGGTTCAGCAGCTTATAGCATTTATCGAAACAAAAGAGATCGGGCCATTATCGATCATTGGCAATTCGCTTGGTGGTGCAATCGCCCTGCATTTGGCGGTGCAGAGACCTGATTTGGTCAAAAAGCTCGTGTTAATGGGAAGCGCGGGCATTCATTTCCCGTTAACCGAAGGGCTTGATCAGGTCTGGGGCTATGTACCAAGTTTCGATAACATGAAAAAGCTTGTTGAGTTATTTGCCTTCGATCCTTGTTTTTCCAATAATGAAGATCTCGTTCAAATGCGCTACCAGGCGACATTAAACAAAGAGAATCAAGCGGCTTTCGCCTCGATGTTTCCGGCTCCGCGGCAGCGTCATGTGGACGCACTTGCCTTAAGTGAGCAGCAATTGAGGAGTATCGACATTCCTGTGCTGCTGCTCCACGGGCGTGAAGACCGGATAATCCCGATCCGGGAAACAAGCTGGAAGTTGTTTCATCTGCTGCCGAAGGCAGAGCTTCATACGTTTTCGAATTGCGGACATTGGACTCAAATCGAAAAGAAAGAGCAGTTCTGCGACGTTGTTCACTATTTTTTAGCAAGCAAATCCTAGATGTTACCCATGTTTTTCATACCATATTCAGGAGGTTATACCCATGGAAAAAGAACCGATTTTTGATGTGGCGCAGCTGGCGCACGTAGAAATTTTCACACCGAAGCCGGATGAAACGCTGTGGTTTTTTAAAGACCTGCTGGGGATGCAGGAGTCCGGCCGACAAGGTCAGTCGGTTTATTTGAGAGCGTATGAAGATTTCTATCATCATACGTTGAAGGTCACCGAGGCGAAGGAACCGGGACTGGGCCATGTCGCTTGGCGGACGACTTCCCCGCAGGCCTTGGATCGGCGTGTAAAAGCGATTAAGGATACGGGACTTGGCACCGGGTGGTTTGAAGGGGAAAACGGCCACGGCGCGGCTTACCAGTTCCGGACGCCGGACGGCCACCGCATGGAGCTGCTTTGGGAAGTGGACTATTATCAGGCGCCGGAGGATCAGCGTACGCCTTTGCTGAACCGTCCGCAGAAGCGTCCGACGACCGGTGTCCCGGTCCGCCGGCTGGACCACGTCAATTTGATGGCAAGCGATTTGAAGCCGAATGTCGATTTCATGATGAACAACCTCGGGTTCAATCTGCGCGAGCATATCAGGCTGAAGAACGGAAACGATGCCGCCGCATGGATGAGCGTCAGCCCGCTTGTGCATGAAATTGCGATGATGGGCGATCCGCTCGGCGGAAAGGCGCGCATGCATCATATTTGCTACTGGTACGGATACCCGCAGCACCTTTCCGACATTTCCGATATTTTGGTGGAGAACAACATTCGAATCGATGCGGGGCCCGGCAAGCATGGCGTGAGCCAAGCGTACTTCCTGTATGTTTTCGAGCCCGGGGGCAACCGCGTAGAGCTGTTCGGGGACGCCGGATATCTTATTTTTGACCCGGCCTGGAAGCCAATCATGTGGCAGGAAGAGGATTTGGAGAAGGGGATTATCTGGTACGGCTCTCAGCTTCCTCAAGAATTTTTCATGTACGGTACGCCTATCATCGATACTATTCAAACAACTGCCAAGACAGGCTGAGGCCATTTATTGATGAGTGTGGATTTATAGGAATACTTCATCATTGTTAGCGGAATTCGTAGGATGAATAAAAAGTCAAAAAGCGGCTCTCAACGTTGATCATAAGTTGAGAGCTGCTTTGCGCTGCTGCAGGTTCTGCTTTACGCCCTTCTCCCCTGGTTCAATAATTTTGTTCTCATAAAAATTAAACATAATTGTTTGACAATATTTCGCATTTTCGGTAAGATATTGAATATACATCTTGAAAGCGCTATCAATTTATCATTCCATAAGGAAAGAGGGTAACTTGCTATGGCAAATGAGCCTGTTGTTGTTCATGCCCTAATCAATGGCCGGCAGCTAGTAACGGAAAAGCGGTATGGACGCGAGAATCCGGCAAATCCGAGTGAGATCGTCGGCTACGGCCCGGTCAACACACGGGAAGACGCCGTGCTTGCGATAGATGCTGCGGCAGCGGCATTCCCGGCCTGGGCAGCGACGCCTATTGATGAGCGTATCCAGCGGATGCAGCGAGCGATCGAGAAACTGAAAGCTGCCGCACCCGAATTAACGGAGCTGCTCTCCCGTGAGCATGGTAAGCCGCTTTATGATGCGCAGGGCGAGATTGTAGTTTCAACGATGTGGATGGAGTATGCATGCAGCCGTGTTAAGGATGTCATTCAAGATGAAGTACAAGAGCATGATCACGGCAGGACGATTATTTCCCATGATCCGATGGGGGTGGTGACGGCGATTTTTCCCTGGAATTACCCGATCTCGCTTTCTACCATCAAAATTGCTCCGGCCGTACTTACCGGCAACACCATGGTGCTAAAGCCGAGTCCATATGCTCCGCTTGCGGTGAGCAAGGCCATTGAATTAATCGCGGCCGAATTCCCGCCTGGCGTAATCAACATGGTTCATGGCGAGGCGGATGTAGGCGTCGAACTAACTTCCAATCCTAAGATCGCTAAAATCGCCTTCACGGGAGGCACGAATACAGCGAAGCACATCATGAAATCGGCTGCGGATACGATTAAGCATTTGACATTGGAACTGGGAGGCAATGATGCCGCCATCTTCCTTCCTGAATTCGATGTGAACGATGAAAGGGCAATGCGCCGTCTCGTTATCTCTAATTTTCTCAACGGCGGCCAGATTTGCATGATTGCGAAACGCGTGTATGTTCATCGTTCGATTTACGACAAATTTGTTGAGAAGTATATCGAAGCCGCTAATAAATGGATTCGGGTAGGAAGTCCCTTTAATCCGGAGGTTACAATCGGTCCTGTGAACAACGCTGCTCAGCTGAAGTATGTAAAAGAGCTGATCGAGGATGCGAAGAGCCGTGGCGCCAAAGTCATCCCACTAGGACGGGTGCTGGAGCCGGAGTTGTTTGAACAGGGCTATTTCATGCAGCCCACATTGGTGCTGGATGTGGATGATAACGCTCCGATTGTGGCGGAAGAACAGTTCGGCCCGGCGGTGCCCATTATGCCGTACGATGATGAAGAACAGGTTATCTCGCTCGTGAATAACAGTATTTATGGTTTAACCAGTTCCGTTTGGGGAGAGGAAGAGCACGCGGTACGCGTGGCGCGCCGTATTGAAGCCGGTACTACCATGATTAACACGGCGGCCATCATGGGGCTTGATGTACGTTTCCCGTTCGGCGGCGTGAAACAATCCGGGGTAGGCCGGGAATATGGAATCGATGGGCTTCTCGCTTATGTGGAAAAGCATGTCATCAACGTACCGACATTTCTCGATCTGCCGTATATTCCGGAGTGAACGCGGCTGCGCAAATATTTCCGTGGGACTACCGAACAACCATTGGTTTGAAAATTACATAGCCGGTTTGCGTGCATGAAATCGCTAACTTGGCACCCATAGGAAATATAGAACAGTCTAAAACGATTCATCGTTTTAGACTGTTTTGCATGTACTGAGGATAGAGCGGATTAATTTAATTTCCCTGTGCTGTGAAGGTTACTTTAAACATTCATGTTGACACATGATGAAAAACAAATTAAACTAAACTTGT
>NZ_BCPS01000087.1:0-51160 GCF_016586185.1 Paenibacillus sp. EPM92 | reverse complement strand
CGATACGCGGGAAGAAATCTTACGGGCCGCAGACATTTATATCGACAATGACATCTATATCGAAGGCGGACCCGCAAAGCATGCGATTCAGCAAACCTTCTTCCTGTACTACTATGAGCCGGGCGGAAACCGAATTGAGGTCTGTACCGGAGGCTATTTCATTTATGCGCCGGATGCGGAGACCATCACCTGGAGCCAGGCAGAACGCGCCAGAGGGCAGGCTTGGCTGACGCCTACGATCTCCACATTCCATACATACGGCACACCGGTAGTGGACAAATAGTACGGACCCAACCATGTAATCAGCCAAGGAGGGATAGACTATGATTGACAGCAATACGAATTTATTAGTTGTAAGCGCTCACGCCGCCGACTTTGTATGGCGGGGAGGCGGCACCATTGCGAAGTACGTCAAGCATGGCGCCCATGTATCCCTCGTCATTTTGAGTTATGGGATCCGGGGGGAATCCAACGATCTTTGGAACATCGAAGGGCAAACCTATGACAATGTGAAGAAAATACGCAGAAGCGAGATTGAGGAAGCCGCACAGGCTTTGGGAATAACCGATATGGAGTACTGGGACTATCAGGATTACCATATGCAATTGGGCGAAGAGCGGATGGAGCGGCTCGTACGCAAGATTAGGGAAGTGAGGCCGCACGACATTCTGACGCACGGATTCAAAGACGCCTTCAATCCGGATCATGAAACGGTGGGTAAATTCGTTTTTGATGCGAGCGTATTGTCAACCTCTAACGGCGTTAGAATCGACGGAACGGCAACGGCTAAACAATCACGTATATTCGGCTTCGAGCCGCATCAATCGGAAATTAGTGACTTTAAACCTGAACTTATCCTTGATATTACGGAAACCTATGAACAAAAATTAGCTGCGATGGAAGCTTTTAAAGCGCAAAAACATTTGCATGATTACTATGATGCAAAAGCCAGGCTGAGAGGCAACCATGCACGCCGGGTATCGGGAAACAACCAGTATAAATATGCGGAGGCTTTCAGCCGGTTCTTTCCTTATGTGGGAGGAGAATTTGTGTGATGAATAAGTACGTCGTCAAAAATATCAAGCGGCCGGATGAGCAACTTATAGCAGAATATTCGAAGCTGGATGTTTCTACCGTTCACGAAGCTCAGGGGAAGATAGGCCTTTTGAGCCGGGAGATCAAGTCGATATCAAGCGGGGCCGCAATTTGCGGCCCGGCGGTAACGGCTGTTTGCTATGCTGGGGACAACTTGATGATCCACGCCGCCATTGAAGTGTGCAGGCCCGGCGATATTCTTGTCATCAGCACCATTGGTGAAAATGCCATCGGAATGATCGGTGAGCTGATCGTCATGGCGTTAATGAAACGCGGCGTAAAAGGCGTCATCACAGAATCCGGAATTCGCGATGCGGCTCAAATCAGGGAGCTCGGGTTTCCGATCTGGACGAAAGCGATTCACTCACAGGGCGCGGTGAAAACCCGGGGCGGATGGGTAAATGCTCCGGCGGTATGTGGCGGCGCCGCGGTGAATCCGGGGGATCTTATGATGGCGGATGATGACGGTATCGTGGTTGTGAAGCGTGATGACATACGATCTACGCTGGAAGCGTCTAAACAGAGAATGCGGAAAGAGGAAGGCACGAAAGAAAAAATTGCAAGAGGAGAGCTTAGCCTCGATTTTTATCAGCTGCGGGAAGTTTTGCAGCGGGAGAATGTTCATTATTATGAGGACGAAGATCAAGTGAAGGCATAAGCGCATACAGCACCGGAATTGTAACGGGAATCGGTCTTCATTCGAATGTGAATAAGATGATAAGGGTGAATAAAACAATGTCGACTTATGTGTTGATTCATGGTGCTTGGCATGGAATCGCCATGTAAAAAAGTTTTCACAATAGACACCGATCATTCTCCATTTTATTCGGCACCTGAGGAGCTGGCCTCCATTCTGCTGTCCGTCCAAGAATAGTTAGCCGCAGAGAAGGAAGTGGTTGTGGAAATAGTTCGAAATATAAAGGATTTTCGACTGTTTCCACAAATCATTGAAAGGTATTTATTCTTTTTTTATGCATGAAAGGAACTACATTTGTTGACTTTTTTCAACAAAACCAGTATATTTTTTGTAAATCAAAATTGTAGTACGATTTTGATTTAATACTTTTGTATCGTGGGGTTAATTATGAGCGCACAAATGGAAACCGCATATGTATATATAAAAGAAAGAATTTTAAACAATACCTATAAACCTTCTCAAAAGCTGACTGAAATTCAACTTGCTGATGAAATAGGCGTGAGCAGAAATACAATAAAAAAAGCGTTGTTAAAACTCGAACAGGAAAATTTGGTGGAGATGGAGGAAAATAAAGGGGCAACCATTAAATCCTTCACATTGGAGGAAATTTTAAATTATCTGGAAATTAGAGAAGCTTTGGAAGTTCTCACTATAAAATCGGCCATCCATCAGATGAGCGATGCGGATATCAAGGAACTGGGTCAAATTTTGAAGGATATGGAAATACAAGTTCAAAACGGCAACTTTACTCAATACTCGGCCCTGAATAAACAGTTTCACAATATTATTTATAAGTCCTCAAAAAACATACAGTCAGTAGAACTGATTAATCTGATCAAAACTCAATTGTCAAGAGTGGATATTCGTTCCGTTTTGGTCCCAGGAAGAAATCAACAGTCGCTCGAAGAGCATACAAGAATATTTCAAGCACTAAAAAATCGCGATGAGAAAGAAGCGGAAGAAGCGATGAGGGCACATATCTCGAATGTACGTCGTACCATACGGGACAATCATTTGATTTTATTGTGAAAGGCCCTCCCTATTTTCGGTATTAATCCATTCCGCGGGAATGTGAATAAGGAACTTCTTTCAGAAAACAAATAAGACGTGAAAATGAAATTTGGTCTGGGTAGGCGAAACTTTCAGTCACGTCTGTTTTTGTTTGTTTTTTTACGCTCTGACGGTAAGCCGTTGGTTACGGGTGAAAATGGAAGCGCTAATTTAGTAGATTTTGAACGGGAAAAAAACATGGGCAATCAACTGATAACGACCGTCTATATACTAAACAACGAGGTGTAATGAATCATGGATGTGCCGAGAATTGGCTTTATCGGTTTCGGAGAAGCGGCGTTTCATATCAGCAGCGGACTATGGTCGGAAGGAATTGAACAAATAGTTGCCTTTGATGCGATGTTGGAGGATTTAGCCTACGGTCCGCTCATCAAAGAACGCGCACAAGCTGCGCATGTATCGTTAGTTTCATCGCTGCAGCAGCTTATAGAAAGCAGTGATGTCATCCTTTGTGCAACGAGTGCGAAATATGCGGTAAAAATTGCTGAAGATGCCGTTAAATTTGTGAAGGATAACCAACTGTATGCGGATTTGAATTCGGCATCACCGACGGTTAAAAAGGAGATAGCCACGATAATAGGTGCTTCGGGCGCACTATTTGTGGATGCGGCAGTAATGGAAGCGGTGCCGCCCTATCGGCACAAAGTTCCGATTTCCGTGAGCGGCAACGGAGCTTCGCGGTTTGCGGATCTGATGGGCGCATACGGAATGAACATAACTGTCATTAATGACAAGGCGGGAAGTTCTTCCGCAATGAAGATGGTCCGTAGTGTGTTTATGAAGGGGTTTACGGCATTGTTGCTCGAAACACTTTCGGCGGCCCATAAATCCGGTGTTGAGCGGGAAATTATCCAATCCATCGGGGGGACTTTGAGTGATCGCTCCATAGTGGAGTTGGCTAACCTGCTCATAACTCGTACTGCCGTTCATGCGGAACGGAGAGTAGCGGAAATGGAGGAGGTCACGAACACTTTAAGGGAGCTGAATCTTGATTTTGCTATTTCCGCAGCGACCAAAATCAAGCTCCAGCATCTGGTGGATATGGACTTAAAGCTGTACTTTAATGGGAATGCGCCTGAGCGGTATGAGCAGGTTCTTGAAGCGATAAATGAAATCTCACAAGTATCGAATTAATGGCGACGTCTGTATACGCTTAAAGAATTTACGAGAATCATGTGAGAGTTAGGGGGACGATTATATCGTATTTCTGATTCATCCATCATCTTCATGAAGGTTTCATTTTATTTTCATGGTTCCTTCATGAACATAATGGCTGACAGTGATAATATCTCTATAGCACTAAATACAACTAAAGATTTGATGTACATTTAGGAGGAAAAGGATTATGTCTCTAATTGGAACCGAAGTAAAACCGTTTAAAGCATCAGCGTATCAAAATGGTAAGTTTATCGAAGTTACAGAAGCCGATCTAAAAGGGAAGTGGAGTGTAGTTTGCTTTTATCCTGCAGACTTTACATTCGTTTGCCCAACCGAGCTGGAGGATCTTCAAAACCAATACGAGACCCTAAAGGGACTCGGGGTTGAAGTGTATTCCGTTTCAACCGATACCCATTTTACACATAAGGCATGGCACGACAGCTCAGAAACGATTGGTAAAATTACCTACGTTATGATCGGAGATCCTTCACATACGATTTCCCGCAACTTCGATGTGCTGATCGAGTCAGAGGGTCTGGCTGATCGCGGGACTTTTATCATCGATCCGGACGGTATCATCCAAACCGTTGAAATCAACGCTGGCGGCATCGGTCGCGATGCAAGCATTCTTGTTAGCAAGGTCAAGGCAGCACAGTATGTTCGAAACAACCCGGGCGAGGTTTGCCCAGCTAAATGGCAGGAAGGTGCTGAAACACTTAAGCCAAGCCTTGAACTCGTAGGAAAGATTTAAGGGGCTCAAAATATGATACTAGACGCGGATATCAAGGCACAATTAAACCAATACCTTCAGCTCATGGAAGGCGACGTGCTAATCAAAGTTAGCGCAGAGTCCGATGCGGTATCTACTAACATGCTGGCCTTAGTGGATGAAATATCCAACATGTCGTCCAGAATTACGGTAGAAAAAACAAAATTACCGAGAACGCCGAGCTTTAGTGTGAATCGTGTGGGCGAAGATACTGGGGTAACTTTTGCCGGTATTCCTCTGGGACACGAATTTACTTCATTGGTGTTAGCTCTGCTGCAGGTTAGTGGACGAGCTCCGAAGGTTGAACAGAACGTAATTGACCAGATTAAAAACATCAGCGGTGAATATCATTTTGAATCTTATATCAGCCTGAGCTGCCACAACTGTCCCGATGTTGTTCAGGCACTGAACTTGATGAGCATCCTCAATCCAGGCATTACGCATACCATGATTGACGGGGCGGCGTTTAAAGCGGAGGCAGAAAGCAAGAACATCATGGCCGTGCCATCTGTTTACCTCAATGGTGAATTCTTCGGTAGTGGTCGTATGACGCTTGAGGAAATTCTTGCCAAGATGGGGAATGCTCCGGATGCTTCAGATTTTGATAACAAGGATCCATACGATGTGCTTGTTGTCGGGGGCGGCCCAGCTGGTGCAAGTGCAGCGATCTATGCGGCACGTAAAGGCATTCGCACAGGCATTGTTGCGGAACGCTTCGGCGGTCAGGTCATGGATACCGTAGGTATAGAGAACTTTATTAGCGTTAAATACACCGAAGGTCCTAAGCTCGCAGCGAGTCTTGAAGAGCATGTGAAAGAGTACGGCATTGATGTAATGAAATTACAGCGCGCCAAGCGTTTGGAAAAAAGGGACTTCATCGAAGTTGAACTCGAAAACGGTGCTGTTCTAAAGAGCAAGACCGTCATCCTTTCAACAGGTGCCCGTTGGCGCAATGTTGGCGTACCCGGCGAAGCGGAGTTCAAGAACAAAGGTGTAGCCTATTGCCCTCATTGTGATGGTCCTTTGTTTACAGGAAAACGCGTAGCGGTTATTGGCGGCGGTAACTCCGGTATTGAGGCGGCCATTGATCTTGCAGGCATTGTGGGCCATGTCACCGTTCTTGAGTTTATGCCGGAGCTGAAAGCTGATGCTGTATTACAAGATCGTCTTTACAGTCTGCCTAACGTAACGGTTCTAAAGAACGTTCAAACCAAAGAAATTACCGGTACTGACAAGGTAAACGGTATCTCCTACATTGAGCGCGATACAGGAGCGGTTCAGCATATTGAATTGGAGGGCGTGTTTGTTCAGATCGGTCTTGTACCCAATACCGATTGGTTAGGCGATACGGTCGAACGCAATCGCATCGGGGAGATCGTTGTAAATAGCCATGGCGCTACGAACGTACCTGGAGTGTTTGCAGCAGGTGACTGTACAAACAGTCCGTATAAGCAGATTATTATTTCTATGGGATCGGGTGCTAATGCAGCCTTAGGCGCATTCGATTATCTAATCCGTAATTAACCAGATTATTATATTACGTTAATATTATCCCCTTTAAGTAGACAGTAAAAGGAATGACATTTACTGTTGATCTTGGAGGGGATATTTATTATGGCTAGAATACGACAAAGTTATGCAAGCACAGCCCTCGTTATTTTTGCACCGGCTTGAGTTTATAATTTGTTAATAGTTTATTTAGATAGATTCAATAAGCCCCGATTATAATGAAAGGGAAGGAAACGTTTCCCCAATATGAAATAAAGGAGATCCGAAATGAAACTCAGTAAAAAATCGATTAGCGTCCTCTCATTTACGATCGGAGCGTGTGTCTTTGTATCCACAGCCTTTGCCGATATGGCGCTTGGCTCAGGCTATGACCGGTTAAAGAGTTCCGTAAAAAATACCTCCGCGCAGATGGAGAAGGGATTGAACAACTACACGGTCGAGGCGCTGTTCACGCTGAAGGATAACGATCAAACCTTCCTTCAGGCCTCCACCTTCAATAAAATCGATAATGAAAAGCAGGCATCTGAAAATTCTACTAAGACTCAATATTCAAATGGCGAAACGACAACCAATTACTCGTATTCCGATCAAAAGCTTTCGATTTGGAAAAGCGGAACGGACGACAAATATTATGTGACGGAATACCCCGACGATATAGACAGGGGGAGCGGGAACAGATTTGATAACCCTTTTAACGAGAAGGGGGCGCCAGAGGTCGAGAAGATCGTTGACGCATTGGTTGGCAATCTGAAAGACTATGTGCAGGTTGAAGAAAGGCCTGAGGGCGGACGAGTTTACTCGGGAAGCTTGTCTGAGGCGCAAGTGCCTGCCGTAGTAAATGCTGTCTCTTCCTTCGGTATAAAGCAGATGATTAGCGACCAAAGCCGCATGGATAGAAATTCGAAGCTGCCGGAAATTGATAGTGATATTTTTGTTAAAAAGGTATCGGGCACAGCCGTTGAAAACAAAGCGGGATTATTGGAAAATTTGACGGGTGATGTGATTCTCTCCGGGAAAGATAAAAGCGGAGTACAGCATGATTTATCGCTGAATGTGGTTCTCAAGCTTTCCGACATTGGAAATACGAAGATTACAAAGCCTGACCTGACAGGCGCAAACGTCGAGAAGGTAAGCCAGTCCGGCGGCTTTAGCAGTAAGTATGCGGGGAAATATAAAAATAACATCATTATCGAGAAAGACGGGAAATTCGTGAAAATCGGTGAGAGAATCCTTGAAATCACGAGCGTGGAAAATAATAAAGTGACCGGCAAGTATTACGAAACCGTGAAGCCCGGATTCGAAGCCGAATATCCTGACAAGTATAACTTTACTTTTGAATATAATCCGAGCAATTCAAAGCCTATGTCTTTCTTTACTTATACAAATGCTAAAGGCGAGCAAGAAAACGGGCAGCTTCATCCGAGCGGCTCCGGAAAAATTTATCTCGACCTGAACATCGAGATCTTGGACAATAACTCGTATAGATCCAACACCAGTCACCAACATTTCGATGGGGAATTTAGCCGCGTATTTGAAGAGTAATCGAAAGGCTGTCCCTAAAGTGAACCTTCACTTTAGGGACAGCCATGTCATATTTATTGGGGGATGTTATCATTGACGAATAAAGCTATTGAAATCACCGGTTTAACCAAAGTATATAAAAACGGCCGGGGAATCAGCGATTTGAATTTGGAAGTCGATCAAGGCGATATATTCGGTTTTTTGGGGCCAAATGGCGCAGGAAAGACGACCGCTATGAAAATGATGACGGGACTCCTGAAACCGGACCGCGGCGATGTGAAGATTTTTGGCGCCAGCATTTTAGAGGACTATGTTAATGCTATGAAGCATGTGGGCTGTATTATCGAGACAGCGGAGTCGTATCCTTATTTAACGGCAAACGAAAACCTGAAGCTGTTTGCCAGGTTTTATCCGCAGGTTGACCAGCAAAGAATTGACGAATGTCTTGAAATCACCGGCATGTTAAAATATAAACATGAAAAATCAAGAAAGTTCTCGCTTGGTATGAAACAAAGGCTTGGGGTAGCGGCAGCGATCCTGTCGAAGCCAAAGCTGTTAATATTGGACGAGCCATTGAACGGACTTGATGTCGAGGGTATGCTGGATATGCGGAAGATGATTAAACGGCTTGCCAAGGAAGAAGGCACGACGTTCTTTATTTCCAGTCACCTGATTCATGATGTGGAGCTTACCTGCACCAGAATCGGAGTGGTTTACGGCGGAAAGCTTGTCAATGTGGATTATACCCAAAATATCCTTTCCAATTATTCTTCGCTTGAAAATTATTTTGTTAGTGAGGTGGACCGGAATGGCAGGGTTTAAGGCTGCATTTATCAATGAAATCGTCAAGCTGTTGAAAAAGAAAAAAATGATAGCGGCTGCCATTTTGTCCATTCTTGCCGTTGTGATTGGACAAATTGCCGTAACGGCGATTAAGCATGGCCTTGGATTAAGAGTTGTAGGCAGCAACGAATTTCCTTTAGTGGTTCTATCGATGTTTACTTACACGATCCTGCCTCTATTTGCAACCTTTGTAGCCATCGATATGTTTAACGGCGAATTTTCGTCAAATACAATGAAAATAACGCTCACAAGGCCTGTTTCCAGATTCGGCGTATTTAGCGCGAAGGTTTTAAATTTAGCCTTGTTCATTATTGCAAACCTGCTGTTTGTCATGATTCTTTCTTTACTGGCCGGGCTCATATTTAATCCTTCGTCCGCCAGCCTGATCGGTATCGTAAGGGTCGTTTTGTCATATGCCGCAACGTTTTTTCCTGTTTTTGTGTTTGCCCTTCTCGTTGTATTGCTATCCAATATACTTCGGGGAGGACTGGCGGTTTTTTTTCTCTCGATTATTGTTTTTATCGGGTTTAACTTTTTAGGCATCGTTTTTTCCAATTATTCGAGTTTTTTTATCACATCCATGTTTGACTGGTACACGCTCTGGATTTCGGAAACGGTCAATGGCTTTAAAATTTTCCGCCAGATCTTAATCATGTCGGGCTGTGGTATAATGTTATTTACAGCGGGTTATTATTTGTTTGACCGCAAGGATATATAGAAAGGTAATTCCAATGCAATTAACCAAACGCTTTTTTACGATGAATGCGCTCGCCGTGCTGGTTTCCATTGCATTAACCGTTTTGGCTGTCATTATATTTGTTGCCGCTTATACGAAAGTGGTTGGCCCGGAAGCGGATATCAACGATTTGAAAAGGATCTTTGAAGTCAGGTCGGGGATCGGTGAGATCAAGAGGGCAGCGCAGACACTCGAGTTCGAACAGCTGCTTGATAAACCCTATCAGCAGGAGCTGTCCGATCGGGTTAAGGCTTTGGGGGCTAATGCCGTTATTTTGAAAAACAGAGAAGTATTATATTCCACAAAAAAGTTTAATGAAATCGATATTGAAAAAAGCTTGATGCTATCCGACAATGCGCCTAATCTTGATACTTTAGAGCTGGATGGCAGAACCTTTATGTTTGCCAGAGCGGACTATAGCCTTCATTCGGGAGATGAGGGCGTTTTGCTGCTGCTTGCGCCGATCAAGCTGAAAACGGGCTTTTACCTGTTTCTTGGCATTTTTACGGTCAGCTTTTTTATCCTTTCTTTTTTGATCATGAACTTTTGGGTTTCCTACCGGTTCTCCCGCGGCATCATTACACCTATTTCCAGGCTGAGGGATGCCGCTGTTAAAATTAGTGAAGGCGATTTAAGCTGCGGGATTGCGGAGGAAGGCGAAGGAGAGGTCAGGGAACTGTGCAGGACGCTGGAGTTCATGAGGATTAAGCTGAAGGAGTCTATTTATCTGCAGCAGAAATACGATGAAAACAGGAAGTTTCTGGTATCCAGCATCTCTCACGACTTAAAGACCCCTGTTACTTCCATTAAAGGATATATCGAAGGCATTATCGACGGGGTAGCCAAAACACCGGAAAAAATGGAGGAATACCTGGAAACGGCACGATCAAAGGCGATTCTGGTGAACGCCATGATTGATGATCTTCTGTTGTACTCCAAGCTGGATTTGAACCAAATCCCTTATCATTTTGAGAAAACGAATCTGGAGCCATACTTCGAGGATTGCGTTTCTGACCATCGCTATGAATATGAAAAGGCGAATATAAAACTGGCGCTTATCAGTGAATTGAAGGAGACCGTCTATGTCTTAATCGATAGAGAAAGGTTAAAACGGGTCATTCAAAACATTCTTGACAACGCCAAGAAGTACATGGAAAAGGCTGACGGACAGGTTCGTATTATATTAAGGGAAACCCGGACATCCGCTATAATAGAAATCAGGGACAATGGAAAAGGAATACCCGAGAACGACCTTCCCCATATTTTTGAGAGATTTTATCGTGCGGATCCGTCAAGAAAGAGTGCGGACGGCAGCGGCCTTGGGCTGGCTATTGCTCAACAAATTGTGGAAGGTCACGAAGGAAAAATTTGGGTCAGAAGCTCAGTAGGGGAAGGAACCCGCATGATGATATCTCTGAAAAAGTTTTAGCATTTTTGGAGGTTAGGATGAAAAGGATACTGATTATTGAGGACGATCAAAGTATAGCAAATCTGCAAAAGGATTATCTTGAGCTGAGCGGCTTTTCAGTTA
Organism: Paenibacillus sp. EPM92; assembly: GCF_016586185.1. NCBI lineage: Bacteria > Bacillati > Bacillota > Bacilli > Caryophanales > Paenibacillaceae > Paenibacillus > Paenibacillus sp. EPM92. Next base: position 40,230 of record NZ_BCPS01000087.1, on the reverse strand, counting down.
AGATCGTGAATAGCGGAACGGACGGTTTGAAAGTCCTTGAGGAGGAAGCGTTTGACCTTATTATTCTGGACATTATGCTGCCGGGGATGGACGGATTTGAGGTTTTGAAAACGATCCGCGAGAAGGAGGACATTCCCGTGCTTCTTGTATCGGCCAGGGCGGAGGAAATTTATAAAATTAACGGTTTCGGTCTCGGCGCGGATGACTATATTACAAAGCCTTTCAGCTCCGGTGAACTGGTGGCCCGGGTTAACGCTCATCTGAACAAGTTTGAGAGGATGAAAGAACGGTTTGGTAAGGTTGATGAGGTCAGCAAGATCCAGGTCAGGGGACTAGAGGTCCAAAAAGATTCCAGAAGGGTTTTTGTGAACGGGAAAGAGGTAACGATGGCTCATAAGGAATTTGACCTGCTTCTGTTTCTCTTGCAAAATGCCAATCGGGTATTCGGCAAGGAAGAGCTTTTTGAACGGATTTGGGGGATGGATGCGCTTGGTGATGCGTCTACGGTTACGGTACACATCGCCCGGATCAGGGAGAAAATCGAGGAGAACCCGTCCAAGCCTCAATATATAGGTACGGTCTGGGGATCCGGGTACAGGTTTATGGTTTGACAACGAATCTAAAGAGAGCCTGTCAGGTACGGTTTTCGCCTTGACAGGCGGCAGTGATTCTGAAATGTGAATGAATAATAATGAATAGCTGAATAATGAGATGCATTTGAAGAATCGTAAACGCTTTGCAAGGAATCTCTTGCAAAGGTTTTTTTATTGTGGCTGCATTTCGAAAAAGCTCATCTCAGCGACCTATCCTTTTTTGATAACGGGTATTTTATGTTTGCTCTACGAAAGTTGCTATTATTTATATATAATCTATTTAAGGATAAGAGCGGCAAAAAAGGGGTATCGGGCGATGATTTTACCGACAAAGCTACACATTCCGTATTCACGACGTCATGTGCTTATGGAACGCCTACCGATCATGGAGATGCTGAATGAGGGATTGCATACGAAACTGACTTTCGTGACGGCCCCTGGGGGTACGGAAAGACAACAGCTTTGAGTCAGTGGGTACAGCAAAGCGAGATACCCGCCGCATGGGTTTCCCTGGATTCGCAAGATAATGATCTGTATCAGTTTTGGAGCTATATCATCGCGGCTTTTGACAGCAAGACTCCTTCTTTTGCCACGGCTATGGATCCGTATTTGTCTGCGCTGAAAACCGGAGCTGTTGAGCCTTTACTTGCAGCGATGATTCATGAGTTTAGCATCCGCGGCGAGGAATTGGCGATCATTTTAGACGATTATCACACGATTCATCTTTTTTCCATTCACGCATCGGTGGTGCGATTGCTTGAGAATGTGCCGGAGAATATCCATTTATATATAGCGAGTCACATTCAATTGCCCTTCCCTGCGGCAGGTGGATCAGCGGTTTGCATCTTGCTGCGATATCGCTGCAAGGCAGTGACGATGTTCACGGATTTATTCATGCTTTCAATGGTGAGCATCGCATTATATCCGATTATCTTTTTCAGGAAGTGCTTCGCCATCAGTCTCAAGAGATTCAGTCTTTTCTCTTGGAAAGTATCCGGAACGTTTCAAACGATTGAATTTGCCTGCGGCTAATTGGTTGGAGAAGCAAGGCTTTTTTGAAGAGGCCGTGGAGCACTTTCTTATGGGGCAGCACTACGCCGAAACTTGAACAGATAAAGCCGAAGATCGATTCGCCGGCTAAGCATCTTTTTTTGAAAAAGTTGGAGAGGGAGAAAGCTTTTTGTCACTAAAGGGTCCCTGGAAGACGTGGACGCTTGGCTGCAAACTTGCGGCTATAAGCACACGGATACAGTTTCACTGCATCATGTCATAGAATATCTTCAGCTAGCCAAGGTGCTTACGGAATATGGGGCATATCCGGAAGCTTTGCAAATTCTGGAGAACTTATATCAGCTTGTCCATAGCGAAAATCGACTTAGAGATAAAATTAGGGTGTTCATTCTGCAAAGCTTGGTCTTTCATCGAATGGGGGATGAAGGAAACGCCCTGATGAAGCTGGAAGCAGCCCTAGGACTGGCAGAACGTAGTGAATATCTTCGCAGTTTCGTGGACGCGGGAAATCATATGGCGGACTTGCTGTGTCGATATATCGAACATAGGCAAGACCATCATTCTAGCGTTGGATCATCCGAAGTCTCCTTGCTATACGTCAACAAAATACTTCAGTTGATGGATGAGACGAGCAAAGGAGGAGCTGTCTCCTGGTCACTGCTCACGAAACAGGAACTGAAAATTATAAGAATGCTGGAGAAAGGAATGTCCAATAAACAGATCGCCGAGCAGCTCCGGGTTACAGTCGAGACGGTGAAGAGTCATATGAAAAATATCAATAGAAAGCTTGGTGTAAACAGCAGGCTGCAAGCCCTGCAGCGGGGGAAGGAACTGAACTTGCTATAGAAGCATGTGTTCATCTCCCTCGGAGCACGGAAATTCCCCCCTCCTTCTCCCCCGCTTTGGGGATTTTTTTATGGGTAGAATAAGTCTATAGTATGAGTATGATAACCTGGTGTTCGGTCACTGGTGAAGATGAACAAAAGCGACCAGAGTGCGGATTCTTCAGAAAGACCATGATGACCGCGGAGGAATGGGAGGCCAACGGGGATCTGCGGAGTCCTTCCATAAAGGCAGTACGTAACAAGCTCGCTGAGTTGGTTACAACACCTCAAAAAATACTGAATAGGGGATAAATCATGAAGACATCTATCGATGTAACGAAAATTCTCTCTCAGCTGATAACGAACAGCAGCATGAAACAAGAAGCAGTCGATCAAATTGTGGATCGATTGAACCTTGGGAAAAAGCCCATGACAGCAAAGGATGGGGAGTGAACCCCCTGAAGGTGAATCATCGTATCTCACCGCTTGTTTTACTACATAGTAATTGGCGGCAGATCGTGTTGACGATCTGTTCTTTGTGGTTCAGCTGCTCCACTTGGTGCTCCCCGTGGGTGATGAAGAGGAAATCGCCGATTACGAAACTCACCGGGCCGAATATGGTAGTTACCCAGTATGCGATCATCTTCTTTGTTTCGTTTTTCATTGTCTAATCTCCTATGGAAAAATGGCTTTGGGTTTACTGGAAGTTAAAATCATACAAATAATTGATGCTGCCGACTGGCAGCTTTTTTTGTTCAGCTGCAAAGGGCCTGCTACGAGAGCTTAAGGAAATCAAGTATTGGATGCACCCCTGTTTCGGGGGAGGGCTATGCCTAATATCAGGAAAATATGTAGATTTTAAGGTGTGAAAATTAAAGAATTTTGGGAATTTTCCTATCGGGAGCTAAGCTCTAAAATGAAACATGTAAGCGCTTAACTTCAAGGTAAGACAACTGCCTCGGCGAACATGGGAGTCTACTTAGGTAAGGGAGGAACAAGAATGAACGCTGCTCAACAGAAACACCAGAAAACTGAAACGAAGGAGGTTGCCAACTTCGACGCGGTCGTTGTCGGGGCAGGATTTTCGGGCTTGTATATGGTTTATCGCCTACGTGAGGCAGGTTTCTCCACCCGTGCTTACGAGGCAGGCGATGGGGTTGGAGGTGTTTGGTATTGGAATCGTTATCCCGGAGCGCGCTGCGACATTGAAAGCATCTATTATAACTACACTTTCTCTGATGAGCTTCTTCAGGAATGGACATGGTCTTCCAGATACGCCGAACAGCCTGAAATCCTAAGCTATCTCAACTACGTGGCAGACAAGTTCGACCTGCGTCGGGACATCCAATTCAAGACGCGCATCACTGCTGCTCATTACAACGAGACGACGAATAGATGGCAAATCAACATGGACGATGGCACTAGCGTATCGGCTAAGTACTTCATCACGGGAATAGGTTGTCTTTCTGCCGCCAGTATTCCTGCATTTAAGGGCTTAGATAGCTTCGAGGGTGACTGGTACCACGCCGGACATTGGCCGCACGACAAGGTGGATTTCCAGGGTAAACGGGTCGGTGTCATTGGTACCGGCTGTACGGGCGTTCAGGTCATACCGGCCATTGCACAAGAGGCAGACCGCCTAATGGTCTTTCAGCGGACCCCACAGTATAGCACGCCAGCGCAAAACCATCCGTTGGACCCGGAATTCATACGTCAAACGAAAGACAACTACAGTGCGATTAAACGACAAATACGCGAATCGTTCATGGGCACTCCGTATATGCCCCGTGATCGGTCGGTGCTCGATGATACACCGGAAGAACGCCAGCGGGTATTCGAGGAGGCCTGGGAGCAAGGCGGGCAAGCACTTCCGTTTACCTATAAGGACTTGGTCTTTGACGAAGCAGCCAACGAGACTATCGCCGATTTCGTCCGCTCCAAGATACGGGAGATCGTAGTTGACCCCGCGGTGGCCGAGAAGTTGATGCCAAAGTACTATTTCGCCACCAAACGTCCAGTGATAGACACCAATTATTTCGAGACCTATAACCGCGAGAACGTTACCTTAGTAGATGTAAGGCAAGCGGCTATTCAGGAGATCACGCCCAAGGGGCTGCGAACATCGGATATGGAGTATGAACTGGACATCCTCGTTTTTGCTACCGGCTACGACGCGATGACAGGACCGTTGTTCAAAATCGATATCCGTGGTAGAGACGGGGCGGCGTTAAAGGAAAAATGGGCGGAGGGAGCGCAGACAAGGACGTACCTCGGAATAGCTACCGCTGGTTTCCCGAATTTTTTCATGATTACAGGTCCTGAGAGTCCTTCCGTCGTGACCAACATGCTTGTATCTATTGAGCAGCACGTGGAATGGATTGCGGATTGTATCCAATATATGCGCGAGCATGGTGTGGAGACGATTGAGGCCAAGGCGGAGGCAGAAGAGGGATGGAGCAAGCATTGCAGAGAGGTGGCCGACTCCACGCTCTATACCAAGACCGACTCCTGGTACACGGGTGCGAATATCGCAGATAAGCCGCTTGGATTCCCGATTTATCTGGGGGGTGTTGGACCCTACCGCCAGATATGCAACGAAGTTGCGGATAAGGGTTACGAGGGATTCTCTTTGATATCCTTTTCCATCCACTAAGCATATAATCAGAGATTGGCAAAGGAGGTTATATTATCATGACTTTGGATCCTCAAGCAGCGGCATTCTTGGATTTAATCAAATCGGGTGGCACACCGCCATTGAAGATGATGACACCTGAAGAAAGTCGGGCCTTATTCGCCCAGATGCACACTCTGGGTGGAGAAATTGAAGCGGTTGCCCAGGTGGAAGACCGCCATATTTCTGTTCCCGATGGTCAAATTAAAGTCCGGATTTATAGACCCGAGGGGGAAGGCCCCTTTCCCATTCTCGTCTTTTTTCACGGTGGAGGCTATGTGTTCGGTGATATGGAAACCGTGGATAGACCGTGCCGAAATCTTACCAATGCTGCGCGTTCGGTTGTCGTTTCCGTAGATTACAGGCTCTCTCCCGAATATAAATTTCCGGTACCTGTTGAGGATGGATACGCTGCCCTTGAATGGGTAAGCAATCAGGCATCCACCTTTCAAGGAGATGCTTCCCGAATAGCTGTCGGCGGAGACAGTGCGGGGGGAAACCTGGCAGCCGTTGTTGCAATCCTGGCACAGGAGCGGGGAGGACCTGCAATTGTTTCTCAAGTATTGCTCTATCCGGTGACTGACTTTTCCTGCAATAGCAACTCGTACAAAGAAAATGGCCAAGGATATAATCTAACCGAAGATGACATGCTTTGGTTCCGGAAGCACTATCTGGGATCCGAAGATGACATTCAGAACGTATATGTTTCCCCGTTGCTCGCCAATAGTTTAAGCGGGCTGCCTCCCGCACTAATCCTTACAGCTCAATATGATCCGCTTCGCGATGAGGGAGCTCAATATGCAGCCCGTCTGAAAGATTCCGGGGTTTCCGTGGAATACGAGTGCTATGAAGGAATGATTCACGGATTCTTTTGGTTTGCAGGGATATTGGATCAAGGGAAGCATGCGATTGATCGGGTGGCTAATTATTTGAGAACGGTCTCTGGCAGATGAATACCAGACAGGATTAACAAATATATTTATGGAGATGGCGAAAGGATTGGCCCACAGGTCATCGAACCACAAATTTAATCCATGGAAAAGGGAGGTCTTCCTATGTTAATCAAAGCTGCCGTAACCCATCATAAGGGCTCGGCTTTTAAAATAGAAACGGTGAATCTGTCGGAACCCAAAGAGAATGAAGTCTTAATCAAAGTTGTGGCATCGGGTGTTTGCCACACGGATGCCATAGTCAGAGACCAAATCGCTCCTGTACCGTTGCCGGCTGTTCTAGGGCATGAGGGCTCCGGGATTGTAGAAAAAATTGGATTCAATGTAAGGACTGTGCGTCCAGGGGATCATGTTGTCCTATCTTTTTCTTCCTGCGGCCAATGCGAGGAATGTTTAACTGGGCATCCAACAACGTGCAACGAGTTAAACCCATTGAATTTTGGCGGAAGGATGAGCGATCACACCCACAGGATCTTCTATAAGGAGCAGGAAGTTTCCACTTTTTTCGGACAATCTTCATTTAGCACCTATGTCGTGGCCAACGAGAAAAACCTCGTAAAAGTAGACAAAGATGTAGATCTGGCCCTGCTTGGACCACTAGGCTGCGGAATCCAAACCGGAAGCGGGACGGTATTGAATAAATTAAAGCCTGAATTCGGTTCTACGATTGCCATATATGGATGCGGCGCGGTTGGGCTTAGTGCAGTCATGGCTGCGAAAATTGCCGGATGTTCTAAAATTATAGCCATTGATGTACATGATCATCGTTTAGAGTTAGCCATGGAGCTGGGTGCCACCCATGCATTAAATGGAAAAGAAGTGGTGGACGTGGTAGCACAAATCAAAGAGATGACGAATGGGGGGGCCCACTATGCCATCGAAACGACGGGAGTTCCTGTGGTCGTGCGCCAATCCGTACAAGCGTTAAAAAACAGAGGGACAGTCGCCATTGTCGGGGCAACGGGAGAAGTAACGTTCAATATCCACCAAGATCTGATGGCGGATGGAAAAACAATGGTTGGGGTGGTTGAAGGCGACGCTGTTCCGCAGGTATTTATTCCGAAGTTAATTGAGTATTACAAACGTGGTCAATTCCCGTTCAATAAACTGATTAAGTTTTACAATTTTGATGAGATCAATGAGGCTTTTGAGGATTCGCATACGGGGAAAACGGTTAAGCCGGTCTTGAAAATGTAGGTATTCCGAAGTATTTCTTGCAGAGAATCAAGCTCCAGCGAAGTTGTCTGGAGCTTGATTTTCATTTAGATGGCCTCGCTTTTTACATGTTATTTTATGATTCCCTGCCGTATCGCTTCTGCGACAGCTTGAACCCGATTGTGCGCAGTCATTTTCTTGGTCACGGATTTAACATAATCCTGAACGGTGAATTGACTAATCCCCATAAACTCCGACATCTCTTTCACACTCTCTCCAAAAGACATTCTTTGTAAAACTGCGATCTCACGGTCGCTCAGTTTACTAGGGTTATCAATAGGATTCATAGATCGAATGGCTTTACCTGCCAGCTGCCCGTATAAAGTGAGTGCCTGAAGAAGATCGTCGCCTATCGGTTTTGAGCCTGTATATTGCCCGGGACAAGCATATCCAACTACTGTTGTATTACAAGGAATAGGAACGGCTAAGACAAAAGACTTGTAAAATTCCATTTTCAAATACTTCTCAGGCGAAAGCCGAATTAATTCTGATCCTTCGGCATACACCGCTTGTTGTATTCGAATTGCTTTACGAAGAAGGGGGAGGTTGCGCACATCGTCTCGAATTTTCAAGGGGCTGGTTCCCTGGTCGGTAATTTGCAAAATGCCTTCGATAATCTCGCTTAACGGCGAATAACTGTATAAATGAACACCTGAAAAAGGGAAGAGTTCCGTGAATCCTCTTGCAGTGAGGACGATCTTGTCTTCATGATATGCGGCCGTGTAAATCATCTGGAGATAATCTTTCATCACAGTATCGAGCAACCAATCACTTCCCTTTTGGAAAGTCATTCTCAGATGAACTCAAGCGGTTGAAAAAATTATAAAGCATAAATAAACATTTTACAACCGCTTACATTGTGATATTTATGAAATCTTCAGGCACTAAAAAGGATGGATGTTGAGAAGAAATTGTGGGTAGAGATGAAATAGCGACATTTGGTGAACGGCGGTGGTCTTTACATGATCCTAACAATCCGTTGATACCTAGATAACGCCCGGTTAAATCCGGAGCTGGGGCGAGGCTACAATTATGCAGGTGTCAAGCCGTCTCCGGGGATAGCGCTTCAATCCGCTGAACAGGTCGTGACGGATAACATCCAGGAGAACACGTTATTAAATATCGATTTCAATGCGATTACGCCGGAATTGGTCTCGTATGCCAAGCACCGGGGATTCCCGATCTACGCCTATACGGTTGAGACCAAGAAAGATATGCAGGATTTGATGAAAATGGGACTGCCAGGGACCATTACGGATTACGCCAACTGGATGGAAACACGGTGATGGGAGAAGAGACGGAATCTCCGCAGCAACCGGAACAACCTGAATTGAAGGCTGTCGCAATCAGAGATCTTCCGGCATCCATGTATGCGGGCGATACGGTTTCGCTGGCTGTCTATGCCGATTATAGGAATGGCCCCAGCCTGGACGTTACAGCCTTTGCTGCAGTTACAAGCAGTCATCCGGATACGATAGCTGTGCGGCCGGGCTCCATTGTGGCGTTGGCGGCGGGAACCAGCGTGATCACTGCCGTTTATGGCAACGCCAAGTACGAGGCGGCCATTCAAGTGCTGCCAAACCGTAATAATACCAACACGGATACCGACACCTCAGTCGGTTCAACCCCTTCATCCGTCAATACCGATCCGAAGAAGTATGAACCTTCAGCAGAAGAGCTCAAATCCGCCCAAGGTTCATTCAAGCTTAAGGGCGAACAGCAGCAGCTCGTGCTGCCTGCCAATGTTGATGATTGGCTGGTTTCCAAGTTGCTTGAAGTGCAGGCTTCGGGAATACAGATAACCCTGCCTGCATCGGTGTTGAAAAACGCGGTAAGCCAGTCGAACGGGAATGTGCAGCAAAACGCGCAGACACGAATCCGAGGCTTGCAGGCTTATACCATATTAGTGATAACGGGGACTTGACATTCGTCAGCGGTCGGGTAAAAGACGAATTCGTAGAAGGACAAACGTATCATTTTAGCAAATATGGCGTGCTGGAGTTCGAGAAAACGTTCTCCGACGTTCCGAACGATCACTGGGCTGCGCCGGTCATTAAGCAGTTTGCGGCTAAACATATTGTGGAAGGGACAAGCCAGACTCTCTTTTCCCCGGAGCAGCCGGTCACCCGTGCGGAGTTTACGGCACTTCTGGTACGCCTGCTTGGCTTGAATCCCGAGCCTTCGGCATCATTCCGCGATGTGTCGGCCGACAAGTGGTATGCGTCCCCGATCGCCACAGCCTCCCAGGCGGGCCTCGTCCAAGGGGTAGAGCCGGATTTGTTCGCGCCTGACCGGACCATAACCCGTGAGCAAATGGCGGTCCTTCTGGTACGGGCTTATGAACTTCAGACGAAACGGCGAGCAACGGGCAATGCGATCAGCGCCTTCAGCGACTCTAAAGATATGAGTGCGTGGGCGCAAGAAGGAGTTAATGCGGCTTATCAATTCGACCTAATCTCCGGCCGAAGCGAGGGACTGATGGTACCTCAAGGTCAAGCCAACCGTGCCGAAAGCGTGCAAGCCGTTTACAATTTGATGAACAAGCTTCAACTTTTCCCGTAAACATGATTTAGGATATAGAGGATCTTCCAGCATGTCATTGCCGAGGCCCGCATTAGCTGAATCTCAAGCTAATCGGGCCTCATCTGTTAATTCTCATGATTGACGTTGAGAAATATTATCATTTACAATGAAGATCAATAGAGAATGTAGATGCGATTAGGGCGGGCGAAGGATGAAACGGATATTGCTAATTGAGGATGAGAAGAATCTATCGCGGTTCCTCGAACTGGAGCTGCGCCATGAAGCGTTCGAGATTGCGCTCGCAGCGGACGGCAAGAGCGGTCTTGAACTGGCAATCCGGGAGAGCTGGGATCTTATTCTTCTCGATCTGATGCTCCCGGCAATGGACGGACTTGAGGTATGCAGGCAGATCAGAGCCGCCAAGAAGGTGCCGATCATCATGATCACGGCCAGAGACAGCGTGACGGATCGCGTATCCGGTCTGGATAACGGCGCTGACGATTATATTCCAAAGCCGTTCGCAATCGAGGAACTGCTTGCGCGCATACGTGTCGTATTCCGCAGGCAGGAGGAGGCGGAGGAACAGCAGCGGCAGCTGCTTGCGTTCCATGATCTTGTTCTCGATGTGGATGCCAGAGTTGTAACCAAGGACTCCAGAACGATTGAGCTGACGAAACGGGAATATGCCTTGCTGGAGACGTTCATGAAAAATCTGAACCGCGTGCTGCCGAGGGAGACGCTGCTTGATATGGTGTGGGGCTTCGATACGGTAGTCGATACGAATGTCGTTGACGTCTATGTGCGTTATCTCCGCAACAAGATCGATACCGAAGGAGAAGCCAGCTATATCCAGACGGTTCGTGGCATTGGCTATGTGATGCGCAAATGAAGGCGGAACGTTACCGATTTCCTATATGCTATCACGCTCTACCGATCAAATGGAAGCTGACCCTATGGTCAGCTCTCTTGCTGTTCCTGCTGTTCGGAGCTTATAACATCGTCCAATATGTATTCGTCGAGCGGTGGATGATTAAGGAGGAGCAGGCAAGCACACAGCAGGATATGAGGGAAATACTGAATGTGCTGCTGGAGAAGGAGTTTCGCTTCGAGGAGTCTGAGTACTCGCGCATACGCAGCTATCTGGAGAAGGTGAATCAATCTTCCCAGCTTATCCGCGTGTTCGATGAGAAGGGCTTGCCGATCATTGCGGTATCGGATGATTTTCCGAATGAGTGGATAGCGGACAATGACGCTGTACTGAGGGCTAACGATAACCAATCGTTCAGTCTGGATAACATGCTGGTCATGCGAAGCCCGTTTACGATCTTTGAATTCCATGGCACCGTTGAAATCGTGAAGAGCATGGAAGACTTCGAGAAGCTGATCAACGCTTTCCTGCAAGTGATGCTTCTATGCGGACTGGGGGCGGTCATGGTCAGTGCCTTCGGCGGCAGACTGTTGGCGCGCCAACTGCTGCGGCCGCTTCAGGCGATGAACGAAACGATGCGGCGCGTCAAGCAGAATGGGCTTCAAGAGCGGATCCAGCTTACCGGATCGAAGGACGAGATCCATTCGCTGATGAACCTATTCAACGAAATGATGGACCAGGTCGAGCGCTCCTTCGCACAGCAGCGGCAATTTGTCGAGGACGCGTCGCATGAGCTGCGGACACCGATCGCGATATTGGAGGGTCATCTGGCCATGCTGCGGCGCTGGGGCAAGCAGGACCCGGCCGTTCTTGAGGAGTCGCTGGACATCTCCCTTCACGAGCTGGCCCGCTTGAAGGGGTTGGTGCAAGAGCTGCTTCGTCTGTCGAGGGCGGAGCGGTCTGTCAGCGGCGACGAAGCAAGGGAAGCAGACCCGACGCCGATTCTGTCGCGGCTGATCAAGCATGCAGCCGCCCTGTACCCGTCGTTCCGATTCGAAGCGGAGCTCGAAGACTTGGGGGGCATCAGGCTTGCGATTTCCGAACAGCATCTGGAGCAGATTTTTATTATCCTCATGGACAATGCGGTCAAATATTCAGGCGACAGCCGCACCGTTCGAATCCGTGGAGCGGCTTCTGACGGGCAAGCCACCCTTGCGGTGATCGACTGCGGCATCGGGATTTCGGAGGAAAGCTTGCCTTACGTCTGGGACCGCTTCTACCGCGCGGATAAGTCGCGAAGCGGAGAGCAGGGCGGCTATGGGCTCGGTTTGTCCATTGCCAAGCGGCTGGCCGAGGGCTGCGGCGGAACGATTCAAATAGACAGCCGTCTGAATGAAGGTACAACCGTAACGGTTACGTTTCCTGAGAAGATCAAGTGAGTGCGGCACGAATAGAAAACTTTTTTCGTTTTCACAGCATTTTCTCATTTTCGTTCGTTACAATGAGTTGGTAATGATATTCATTATCACAAATAAACTATCAGAATGAGAGGTCGGACCGAAATGAGAAAGAAATACTTCGTGGGCATGATCGTACTAACGCTAATGATGGCCATAGCGCTGGCAGGCTGCGGCGCTGGAAATACAGGGAATCAAGAAGCGGGCAATGCTCCGGCAAAGGAGGCGCCTGCTAGCACTGAAGCGCCGAAGAAGGAGCAGGTCGTTAATATATTCACGGCACGCCATTACGATATCGACTTCCAAATTTTCGACGAATTCGAGAAGCGGACAGGCATTAAGGTCAATGAGATCAAAGGTACGGCCGAGGAGCTGGTGGAGCGCCTGAAACGGGAAGGCGAGAGTTCCGAGGCGGATTTGTTCATCACCGTTGATGGCGGCGTATTAAACTACGCGAAGCAGAACGGCGTACTTCAGCCCGTCCAGTCCGATGTCGTGAATGCCAACGTACCGGCGAATCTTCGCGATAAGGATAATAACTGGATCGGCTATGCTACCCGCGCACGCGTCATTGTTTATGCCAAGGACCGGGTAACGCCGGATCAGTTGTCCACTTACGAGGATCTGACAAACGAGAAATGGAAGGGCAAAGTGCTCGTGCGCTCGTCTTCCAACCTGTACAATCAATCGCTTCTCGCATCGCTGATCGAGCTGAATGGCGAAGAGCAAGCCGAACAGTGGGCGAAGGGGCTGGTGAACAACCTGGCTCAAAAGCCGGATGGAGGAGACCGCGACCAAGCGAAGGCGATCGCCGCCAAGGTTGGCGACGTGGCCATCATGAATACGTATTATGTTGGACAGATGCTGCATTCGAAGGAAGCGGAGGAGGTCAAGGTAGCCGAGCAGATCGGCGTCTTCTTCCCGAACCAGAACACGACCGGCACGCATCTTAACATTAGCGGCGTCGGACTGACTGCGCATGCGAAGAACAAGGAGAACGCCGTCAAACTGATCGAGTATCTGACAAGCAAGGAGACACAGACGACGCTTGCAGCCGGAAGCTTCGAATTCCCGGTCAATGTCGAAGCCGAGAAGCCGGCGCTGCTGAAGGAGTGGGGCGAATTCAAGGTGCAGCAGCTCGACTTCTCGAAGCTGGGCGAGCATAACAAGAAGGCTATAGAGATCATGAACAAGGTGAACTGGAAATAAATATGATGGCTTCCACCTTGTTGAGGGACTTGAAACGAAAGTTAAATGGATGGGTAATCCTTAGTGGAATTGGGGCCATGGCGGCCCTTCTTCCGTCTTTTTATATTCTGATCGGCCTATTCCGCAAGCCGAATGAGAATTGGCAGCATATCAGGGAGTATATGCTTGTCGATTACGCGCTGGAGTCGCTGCGGCTCGTGGGCGGCACGGTTGCGTTTGCCGTCATGATCGGCGTTGCGCTAGCCTGGCTCGTAGCGGCATACGATTTCCCGCTGCGGCGCTTTTTTGCCTGGACATTCGTACTGCCTCTGGCTATGCCTCCGTATATCGCGGCCTACACGTACGGCTCCATGCTCAGTTATACGGGCAGCGTGCAGACCTTTATGCGCAATAAGCTTGGATGGACCGTCAATCAGAGTTACTTCGATATCATGTCCATGAAGGGCGCTATTTTTATTTTCACCCTGTTCTTGTTCCCGTACATCTATCTGATTACGAAGTCGTTCCTCGAGAAGCAGAGCGCCGCCTTCATTGACAATGCAAGACTGCTGGGGAAGGGGCCCGTCTATATCTTCCTTCGAGTGGTGCTGCCGCTGTCGCAAGGGGCGATCGTCGGGGGGGCAAGCCTGGTTGCCTTCGAGGTGCTGAACGATTACGGCGTGTCCAAGCACTTCGGCATTCAATCATTCTCAACCGCCATTTTCAAGACTTGGTTCGGCATGAGCGACATCGATTCGGCGCTGCGTTTGTCCGCCTTGCTCATGATGGTCATCATAGGGCTGTTCGTCATCGAACGCCTGCTACGCGGACGGAAGAAATACCATTCGACCGTCAGCCGTTCGACCCCGCTGCGCCGGAGGAAGCTGCGCGGCATTCAGGCTGCCGCAGCCGTCGTCTTCAGTACGATCGTGCTTTCATTGTCATTCATCATTCCGGTACTCCAGATGATCGTCTGGGCCGGGTGGACGTACCATGACGTGCTGGACATGAGGTTCGCAGGCATGCTGAATAATTCGCTCGTCCTATCAGGTGTCTCGATCGCGCTTATTATGCTTCTGGCCGTCATCGTGGCGAATGTGAACCGCTACGGGCGAACCTTCTTCTCAAGGATGATGAGCCGTGTAATTGCGATGGGTTATTCCATCCCGGGAGCAGTCCTGTCCATCGGCGTGCTCGCCGTATTCCTGTCGCTTGACCGGCAGCTTGCCGGCGTCTATGAGCAGCTAGGCCTGGGAGCGGGCAAGCTCGTGCTGAGCATGTCGCTTGTTATGCTTGTATTTGCGTATACCGTTCGTTTTCTGGCGGTGGGTTATAATGCGGTAGAGGCTGGTTTTGACAAAATCGGCAATCGATACAGCGAGGCGTCGCGCATGCTCGGTCTCGGAATGACGCGCACGTTCTTCAAGGTAGACCTGCCGATGATACGCGGATCGGTGTTGGCCGGGCTAGTGCTTGTGTTCATGGAGATCGTGAAGGAGCTTCCGCTGACGCTGCTGCTCAGGCCATTCAACTTCGATACGCTGGCGACCAAGGCCTATCAATATGCGAGCGATGAGCAGATCCATCAGGCATCCGTGCCTTCGCTCATGATTATCGCGGTCGGGATTTTGTCCGTCGTATTCTATCATTGGTTAGGGGAGAGGAATGCGAGATGAGCTTCATAGAGCTTCAGGATATATCGTATCATTATTCGAAGGCCGGCGGGAGCGTGCTGAGCGGCTTTTCGCTTCAATTAAAGCAAGGGGAGATTGTGGGAATATTGGGACAGAGCGGCTGCGGCAAGAGCACGCTGCTTCGGTTGATCGCCGGCCTTGAGCAGCCGAGCTCGGGGCATATCACCATTAACGGCGTGACAATGGTTTCTCCGAATGTATTCGTGCAGCCGGAGGCGCGCGGCGTCGGCATGGTGTTCCAGGATTATGCCTTGTTCCCGCACCTGACGGTCGCGCAGAACATCCTGTTCGGCCTGCATCGGCTGCCGAGCTCGGAGCGTGCGGCGCGATTGGCCGATATGCTGGAGCTTGTCCAGCTGAGCGGCTTCGCCAAGCGGTATCCGCATGAGCTGAGCGGCGGCCAGCAGCAGCGCGTCGCTTTCGCGAGGGCACTCGCGCCGCGGCCGCAGCTGCTGCTCATGGATGAGCCATTCAGCAGCCTGGATGCGGATCTGAAGAGCCAGATCCGAGGGGAGCTGCAAGCGCTGCTCCGGGCGGCAGGCATTACCTCGATCCTTGTCACCCATGACCGGGAAGATGCCGATGCGATCTGCGATCGGATTGTCGAGATGGAAGCCAGACAGCTGGTGTTCCAATAAACGTAAGGGGGCTTTCCCATAAGGTCATAAATAGACCTTCCGGGAAAGGCCCTCTTTTTTATGATGCGGTGAGAAGGCATACCAAGCGGCCAATATCCGGCAGACTCGAACTAACGTGGGGACAGGAGCATATGTTGTAGTGCTTTTCCATATAGATGAAGGGGCACACGGTCTTGACTAATATAATAAAAGATAGCTAAACCATTTTCTAACGAAAGAATAGTCCATGCCATTTCATTCGTAGATAGAGTAGAATCATGATTCTCTTTCGACATCAATTTCTCAATGGCCTTGGAAATTTGTTCTACCGATTCCGTTATCATGGTAGACCATTTATGGCGTACCGATTCTTCACGCATCGCATAAAGAAGAAATTCCATGTTCAGCATGCTCCATGTTCGATTTTCCTGCCTAACGGAAAGGAAATATTCATCCATTGTTTCGATAAAATGTGAAAGTGAATGCTGTTGGTCTATGACTTGATGGATGTTCTCCACATGTAATAGCATTTGTTGTTCCAATATGGCTAGAAAGAGATCTTCTTTGGAATTAAAATGAGCATAAACCGCCCCTTTGCTAAATCCGGCATATTCTGCAATTTTATCAACAGAAGCTCCGTGAAAGCCTAATTGAGCAAAGGTCTCAACAGCTGATTCTAAAAGTAATTGCCGTGTTTCCTTTTTTCGCTCCTCTTGGGTTAATCTTCGTCTGGCCATTCTTCTTCCCCCCCTCTCGCTTGACAATCATACCATGCAGCATTAACATACCATATAGTATATAAATTCCGAAAGGTATGCAAATTATCATTTATCATTATGCTGGAAGTAACCATCAACAATGTCATTCTGGATTGACGTACGATCATTATAGATAATCCAGTAAAAGGGGAAGAGGGTCATCATGAGAAGGGAAGAAAGCCTTACTACGCAGAAACAGTCTTTGTCAAAAATTTTGGCACAAACGATTAAAACAGGAATTATTAAATCAAACCTGATTCCGATGTTTGCCGGATTAACCTTGGCATTATATACCTATCAAATCAGTCCTATTGAGAAATTTCCGGAAATGTTATTTGCTTTGATTGGTTCGATTTTAGTCATGGGTGCAGCCGGAGCTTTTAATAACCTATATGACCGAGATATAGATTCTATTATGGAGAGAACTAAAAACAGACCGACTGTAACAGGAGAAATAAAGCCTAAAGCGGTATTAGGGCTTGGTATCTTCATGTCTATTCTCGGCATAGCAACTCTTGCATTAACAACTCCCCTGGCAGCATTCCTAGGGTTTCTGGGTTTGTTTTTTTATATGGTCCCCTATACGATGTGGAGTAAAAGAAGAACCATTTATAATACGGAGATTGGAAGTATTTCTGGAGCAATGCCGCCTCTTATAGGATGGGCTGCTATTTATCCGGACATAACACATCCAGCCATTCTTGGTCTGTTTGCGATTACAGTTATTTGGCAAATGCCGCATTTCTATGCTATAGCTATCCGGAAGCACGATGAGTATAAGGCTGCGAAGGTTCCTATGCTTCCAGTAGTCAAAGGTGTTAAAAGAACCTATATACAAACTAATATTTATTTAATTGTTTTAATTGCAATAAGTTTTCTTTTTGGGTCTTTAAGCCTTGGTCTTATGTTAGTCGCGCTTCTTTTAAGTGTTCTATGGCTTATTTTAAGTATTTTCGGTTATAAAAAGATGGATTCAGAGAAATGGGCAAAATCAATGTTTGTTTATTCCCTGCTTCATATGACGATCTTATTTTCAACTGTAATTATCTATTCTCTGATGGGAATTTTTTTAAATTTATGACTCTCTGTTACATCTCACTGTTGTTTTGACAACTAACGTGCAGGATAATTGGTTATAAAATCCGAATACTTAACTTTGTTATGTTCTTATGGGCGTCAGGAGGGCTGGATTTATGCAAAGTTATGGTAATCTAAAAAGCGTATCGTTTGGCACCCGAATCATTTCTTTTTTGTGGGATTATATTATTATATTAGGTTACATCATCCTGTTGATCGGAGTATTTTATATTGCAAAACCTATACTGATTCCACTGTTTACAGCAAGTGCTTTGTCCGCGGAGATCACTGGTTTTTTATTAATTACGCTTCCTGTTTATCTTTATTTTGCTTTATGTGAGGGGTCGAAATCGCACGCGACATGGGGAAAGCAAAGAATGGGGATCGTGGTGGTTGACGTGCACGGTCAACCATGCGGTCTTGGCCGCTCTCTTTTCCGTTCTGCCCTTAAATTCATCCCTTGGGAGCTGTCCCATTTCACCATATGGCACATGGTCATTCCGTCAGGGTATCCCGATTATATAATTTATATTTTATTGGCCACGGTCTACGGATGGGTATTCATTTACTTGCTATGCGCCTTTATCAGCAAAAATAAACAAACTCTTTATGATTTTATTGCGGGAACCGTTGTAAGATATAAGGATTAAGCGTTCATTGAGCTCCATCCTTAGAAGGAGTTAAACCACCTTTTTAATGGGTGGTTTTTCTTATATCCGAAAATCTACAATCAAGTTGAACAGAGCCAAATTTATAAAAATTAAAACAATGACGATTGATTAAGTTTTTATATATTGCAAGAAACTCCTTCTCTCGCAACTCGTTTCGACAAACATCTCATTCCATATATGTTAATTTAAACCTAATGCGGATATCTAAGAAAGGGTGGGTGCTTTCATTTCCTTCAGCAAACCGATTTCCATTCGGACTATTTTGCTGTCCGTCTTTCTTCTGCTCATGATTTTTCCTCTGGTGGTCATCACGTATATTACCTACAAGAAGGAAAATGAAATCTTTCAAAAGCAGATGAGCCAATATTTGCTGCAAACCGTTGAACAGACTCATCGGGCTCTGGACGCCAATCTATCAGAAATCGACCGGCTCACATGGACTTTACTATATGAGCAGTCGCTTGATTTTTTAAAGGGTCCGTTAGATTCTCCATACCGGTTGTTTGATGCCAATCAAAGGTTTAAAGAATTGGTTTATTCCAACTTGTTTCGCGGCAGGCTGGAGTACATACGCGCCATCTCTTTTATCACTTCGGATCGTACGGTTCTATCGACGGAGAATTCATTTTATGCCTACGAGCAGGTCGATCATGCGAACTATCAATTTGTCATCGATCAGGTAGAGGACAAGTCCTTAAAAATGAACTGGTTCAGTGAAAAGAGGGCGATATATAGCCCGAAGGACGGCTTCCAAACCCCGGTTCGCGCTTCCGTGACGGCAGCAAGGCGCCTTATTGACAGCAATACGGGGGTGCTTCGCGGGTATCTGTTTGTTCAATTTAACGATTCGTTTATCAGTGAGTATCTCCGTAAGGTTCAAATCGGCTCAACAGGATCATTGTTGGTTTCGGACGCAGCGGGAGATGTTATTTACCAGCAGGATCCCCAGTTGTTTCAGAACAATAAAATAAATGAAGCGATAAGGTCTTTGCCTCTCCAGGGACAAGGGCTGAGGATTGTTGACGGGAAATGGCTGCTTGCCTCCGACATCTCGAAACTCAGCGGATGGAAAATGACGGCAGTTGTTCCTTTAGGAGAATTGATTGGTCCGAATCAAAAAATATTGCAATATCTGCTGATCATTGCCGCTTGCGGAGCCGTTGTCTCCGTCATCGTCTCGATCCTGCTGGCTACCGCGATTTCCAAGCCGGTCATTAATTTGGCCCGCTTAATGTCCATTGCTTCGAAAGACAGTCTTCATGTGCGGGAAACTCAAGGTTCGATTCAGGAAATCAGTATTTTACAATTCAACTTCAATCGTATGATGGACCGGATTCAGGATCTGATTCGGGAGAACGAAAGGCAGCAGAAAGAAAAGCGGGAGGCGCTGCTGCAGGCGCTGCAAATGCAGATTCATCCGCATTTTTTATATAATACGCTCGACATGATTTACTGGATGGCCAAGAAACATAAAGCGGAATCCATAAGCAAGCTGGTAACGGCTTTGGGCAGGTTTTTCCGGTTCACCTTATCTGCGGGACAGGAATGGACAACACTGAGAAAAGAGGTGGAGCATATCGAGAACTATTTGCAAATTCAATCTTTTCGCTACAGGGATAAGCTGCAATATGAGATTCATCTGGAGCCCTCTGTTTCAGAAGTACGTGTAATGCCGCTTATTCTTCAGCCTTTAATTGAAAACGCTTTAGAACATGGTGTATCTAAAAATCCGGCGGGCGGTAAAGTGACGATAAGTGCCCGAAAAATGGAAAACCGGGTTTGTATCTTAATATCCAACACGGGTTCGCCTATCGATCTGGAACATGTGAACCGTTTACTGCAGGACGCTTCCCCAAGCGTGCATGTCGGTCTTCGAAATGTCCAGCAAAGAATCCAGTTGGCATTCGGTCAGAGGTACGGCATACAGCTAACGGAAAGCGAGCAACTCGAAACGCTGGTCAAGATAACCATACCTTATGGTTTGTCTCCGTCAAACCCGTTATTTGAGGAGGCATAGCTTTGAAGCGCTTTAAATACAATGGACTGATGTTTATTGCGTTCGTGCTCCTTCTGATTTGGGCACTGAGCAGTTTGGTTTTGCTGGATCAAGTAACCATCGAGACGGTGAAAGTTCCACCAGAAACCAAAAAAATCAGGGTGCTTATTCGTACGGGGACGGAATCTGCGGCGATGCGTCAGATTTCGCAGGCTTTTGAAGCGGAGACGGGTATCCAGGTGGAATATATTGAATTGGGCAGAGATGTGTATTTTACATCGGTTGGTACGCAGCTGCTGGCGGGTACAGACTCGTTTGACATCGTCTCCGTACCGAACACGTCCATTGCCCAATTTGCCTCCGCCCATGCGATTCTTCCACTGGATTCCTTTATCAGGAATCCCCATTTGACGGATTTGCCGTCGTTCGATGTCGATGATTTTCTTTCCGTCTACCGTTACCAGGGAGCGACTTATGCGCTGCCGACGGACATTAGCACCCATTTTCTTTATTATCGCAGTGATTTAATTTCAAGCGTTCCTGAAACCTGGGATGATTTGTTCAAGGAGGCCCGGAAATATACCAAAAGCCATAACCCGGAATCCCCTACGACATGGGGGTTAGCGATGCCTGCCGTTGTACCGGAGGAACGCTCCAAAATATTCGCCTCTCTATTATGGTCGTTTGGCGGAGATATTTTGAAGGAGAACGACGGGGAGGTACTGCTGGATCAACAGGAGTCCATTCAAGCCGGTGAATACCTTGAACAACTGGTGAAAGAGAAGCTCGTGCCGCAGGATATGCTGAGCTGGGATTTTTCCAGAACGCGCGATGCCTTGATTTCAGGGGAAGTGGCCATGGCGGCGCCGTATTGGAATTCCGCATATCCGATGATCAAGCAAGCCGCTAGTCCTTATACAGATTCGATTCAAATCTCTTTAATTCCCGGCACCAAGGACCAGAACGGTAATCTCCGCCGTATCCCGTTTCAGCATGGTTGGACGCTCGCGATCAATGCCAGTTCCACGAATCCGTTGGATGCATGGAAGTTTCTCGAGTTTGCGACCGGTAAACGCGGAGGGATGATCTATGCTCAGCGAGGGGGGATTCCAGCCAGACGTTCCATTTTGAGTGATCCGTCCTTTAAAGTGTCGCGACCCGATTTTTCATTAATTCTGGAGAGCATCGATATTGCGAAAGCAGAACCTTCAATTACTTATTATCCGGCTATGGTTGATATCGAAGATAAGGCGCTGGCCAAAATCGTTACCTTATATGCCAACCCGAGAGAAACCTTTATGGAGGCGGCGCATGAACTTCGTCAGCTTTCCGGGCATATCAAAAAGAATCTGAATAGGACGGAGGAAAATCGATGAGCGCTGCTGCATGCCGGGCTGTTATTATCGATGACGAAGCCTGGATTCGGGAAGGGTTAAGCGAACATATCCATTGGGAGCTTCTCGGTATTGATCTGGTGCAAGTATTTCAGGACGGCTTTGAGGCTGTGAATTATATCGAAGGCCATCCTGTCGACATCCTTGTGTCGGATATACGCATGCCCAATATGACCGGCCTGGAGCTCGTCGCAAGATTACGCCTATTGGAAGATAACCATCGCTTGCCATCGAAAATTCAAGTTATTTTCCTGACCGGCCATGGCGATTTTAAATACGCCCAGGAAGCGATCCGTCTCGGCGCTATGGATTATCTGCTTAAGCCCACGGATGTCGAAGAGATCGAAGCAGTCTTACAGAAAGCCAAGCAGCTGTGCGGCAAAGAAGAGAAGCCTGCCAAGCGGCAGCCCGCACAACCAAAGGCGCCGGAGGAGCCCGTTTCGTACCTGATTAAAAAGGCTCTTCAGATGATGAGCTCAAGATTCACGGAAGATCTCCATCTCACCCAAATTGCTGAAGAGTTGTTTGTCACGTCCAATTATTTAAGCCGGTTATTCCGTCAGGAAACAGGAAAATCGTTCAGCGACTATTTATCGCATATGAGAATTGAAAAAGCCTGTGAGCTGCTAAGCTGTACCAATCTCAAAATTTACCAGGTTGGCGAGGCGGTGGGCTATCCCAATCCCCGATATTTCAGCGAATGGTTTCAAAAGCAGACGGGGATGTCGCCGGGCGACTATCGCGCACGTCATGCATAAAGGAGGGGAATGTCAAATTTTGTGCAAGAAAACAGAATAAAAGATAGATTTACCTCATTCAAAGAGGTTCTCCAATTGAGTAAGATTATTTTGTAAAGCGCTTTCATAAAAAGCAATCTTGAAAGGGGTAGTAACTGTGAAACGAAAATTGTCTCTTACGCTTTCGGCTGTAACCCTGGCGGGCACGCTCTTAACGGCTTGCGGCGCAGACACTGACGCCAACACGACTGAGGTAAAAGAAAGCCCGGCTCCGTCAGCGGGGGCAAATACGCCCGCCCCAAAGGCGAATGCGGAAAAAAAACAGGTTGAAATCTTCAGCTGGTGGACGGGAGCAGGTGAAGAAGCGGGACTTCAAGGACTTATAAAGCTGTTTAAAGAAAAGCACCCGGATATCGAGGTCATTAACGCCGCGGTAGCGGGCGGAGCAGGAACAAATGCGAAGGCCGTTCTGGCAAGCCGTATGCAGGGCGGAGATCCTCCATCTTCATTCCAGGTGCATGGCGGTGCGGAGCTGAACACCGGATGGGTTGCCGCGGATAAAGTAAGTCCTTTGAACGATCTGTATGATAGCGAAGGCTGGAAGGCCAAGTTTCCGAAGGACCTGATCGACATGGTCAGCAAGGACGGCAATATTTATTCGGTTCCGGTCAATATTCACCGTGGAAATGTGATATTCTACAACAAGAAAATTTTTGACGATAACGGACTGAAAGCACCAACAACATTTGATGAGTTTTTCAAGGTGGCGGATGCGTTAAAAGCAAAAGGGATTACTCCGCTTGCGCTCGGCGACAAAGAGCCTTGGACGGCAACGATGCTGTTTGAGAATGTACTGCTCGGCGAGTTCGGTCCTGACGATTACAAGAAACTGTGGACCGGCGAAATTCCTTTTGACGATGCACGGGTGAAAAAATCGCTGGAAACCTTTAAAAAGATGCTGACTTACATCAATAAAGATCATGCTGCCCGTAACTGGCAGGATGCCGCCCAACTGGTCGCCAAAGGGGAAGCAGCCATGAACAACATGGGGGACTGGGCCAAAGGGTATTTTACAACGGATCTGAAATTAAAAGCTAATGAAGATTTCGGGTGGGTCGCATCGCCGAATTCAGACGGCAGCTTTATGGTCATAACGGATACTTTTGCACTGCCTAAAGCTTCCAAAGATCAAGCAACTGCCAAAGAATTCTTAAAGGTTCTCGGTTCTGTAGAAGGTCAGGATGTATTCAATCCGTTGAAGGGATCGATTCCGGCTCGTATTGATGCAGATGCATCCAAATACGACATTTATGGTAAAACGACGATTGAAGACTTTAAGAAGAGCAAGCTGACCCCAAGTATGGCACACGGCTCCGCTGCACCGGAAGGCTTTACGACCCAAGCTAATCAAGCCATCAATATTTTCGTAACGCAGGGCGACGTCGAGCAGGCGGCGAAAGCGCTCAAACAGGCACAGGATGCTAACGGTATGAAGAAGTAGGGAAAAATCGACGGGGCCAGATGGCAGACCAGACATCTGGCCCTTTGTCTTGGAGTGTGATCAGATGAACGCTACCCGTTCAACCAGACCATTGAATACCAAACAACCCGTTCCCGCGTCAGGCCGGCGAAGCGTCTGGAAGTCGGAGAAGCTCGTGCCCATCCTCATGCTTCTGCCTTCATTAGCGGCGATCGCCATTTTTGTTTATGGATTTATTGCGTGGACAGGTTTTGTCTCATTCACGGAATGGAACACATTAGTCAAAAATTTTGCTTTTGCGGGCTTTAGCAATTATCAATTCCTGTTTCAGGATTTTCGTTTTCAGTCGGATTTAAGAAACACACTGACATTTACGATTCTTTTCATTGCGGGCGGGATGCTCATCGGACTGTTTCTGGCGATTATGGTTGACCGGAAAATTCGCGGCGAAGCTTTTTTTCGCAATGTGTTTGTGTTTCCGATGGCGCTTTCGTTTGTCGTGACCGGGGTAGTGTGGCAGTGGATTCTAAACCCGACGACAGGAATCAATTTACTTCTCAAGTCACTAGGGATGACGAATGTCCCGTCTTGGTTTGTAAGTACGGAGATTGTTCCCAAAATTCATCTGGGGCAGATTGATTTCGGACTGCCGCTAGCGATTATTGCTGTAGCGATCGCTGCGATCTGGCAAATGTCCGGTTTTGCGATGGCCATGTATCTGGCCGGGTTACGGGGAATCTCTGAAGACCTGCGGGAAGCGGCACGGGTGGATGGAGCGACGGAATGGCAGGTGCTGTTGAAGGTCATATTGCCGCAATTGAAGCCCATTACGATGAGCTTGATTATTATTTTAGCGCATATTTCGTTGAAAATTTTCGATTTGGTCTATGCGATGACAGGACCAGGCGCCATGTTTGTGACGGATGTTCCCGGTGTCTATATGTTTGAAACGACCTTCCGCGGCAATCATTATGCCCAAGGTGCGGGTATCGCCATGATTATGCTGCTTCTTGTCTCCTTACTTATTGTTCCTTACTTGATTTTCAACATGCGCAAGGGGGAAGAGTAACATGTCGCTGGAGCGCTTCAACCGTTCGCTGTTGTATGGGGTACTGATCGTACTTGCGATCTTATATCTGGTTCCGATTTATGTCATGCTGATCACCAGTGTGAAGGGCTTGCAAGAAATTACGTTAGATCAAATGTGGGCGCTGCCGAAGCATTTTAACTTGGGCGGTTATCAGGAGGCTTTTAAGAAGCTGATCCCCAATTTGACGAACAGCTTCTTGCTTGCCATCCCGGCTACGCTGCTATCGGCCCTGCTCGGATCGCTCAATGGGTATATTTTATCCAAATGGAAGTTTAAAGGCGCGGACGTCCTGTTTACGCTGATGCTGTTCGGGATGTTCATTCCGTACCAAAGCATACTTATTCCATTGATACAATTTTTGCAAATGATCAAGCTGTACAATTCGATTCCCGGATTAATACTCGTTCATGTTGTGTACGGCCTGCCTATTTGTACCTTGATGTTCCGCAATTTTTATGTCGGCGTTCCCAATGAAGTGCTTGAATCGGCCAAAATCGATGGAAACGGCTTCTTCGGTATTTATCGGTATATGATGATTCCCTTATCGTTAACCGGATTTGTGGTCGTAGGTATTTGGCAGTTCACCAGCGTCTGGAACGAATTCTTGTTTGCCGTTACGCTCACGACACAGAAGCAGCAGCCCATCATGGTCGCCCTTCAAAACCTGTCCGGAAGTCAGATTGTGCAGTGGAACGTGCAGATGGCCGGAGCTATTTTGGCCGCACTCCCTACACTGCTGGTTTATATGTTCCTGAGCCGGTATTTTATCAGGGGGCTGCTTGCAGGTTCAATCAAGGGATAAAGGTTATCCGTAAGTTGAAAAAAATGGCCAGGGTTGTCCCGCAAGTCATCATTCATGACAAGGGACAACCCTTTCGTTTTCAATAAATCCATCCCATGATATCAGGTATGAAAAGGATGTTTAAACGGAAGAAAAGATAGTTTTACCTCATAGTTAAAGCGAGCCCGCTTATGTAAGATGTTTAAAAGGAAGCGCTTACAGACCTGGCGTAAAACCTCTGTACGTGGTCTTCTATCGTTGAAGTGACCCCGATGGAGGTTTTTCTCACGGTAGAAATGCTGCTATTCAAGGAGGCGTTTATGAATTGAATCGTTGCATTGGCGGATGTCGTAGTCCACCGAAATTTACAGGAGAGTGCCTTAGTAAACTATGAGGAGGTTAGGGTACGTGAAAAAATGGAAACGTAAATTTGCCGTTAATTTAACTTTATCTACAATGCTTTTTGGCGCTGTTTTCAGCAATCTGGCCGGTACAGCTTTGGCGGAAGAGGCAGTTCCGGTTTATAAGGACCCGGCCCGACCGATCGAAGAGCGGGTTAGTGATTTGATTGGCACCATGACACTTGATGAAAAAATCGGCCAGATGGTTCAAGCGGAACGTGCTTCGTTAGGCACGATCTCAGACGTAAAAACCTACTTCATCGGCTCCATACTGAGCGGAGGCGGCTCCGTACCCGCAGGGAACACGCCTGCTGCATGGAACACGATGTATGATAATTTTCAAAATCAAGCCTTGGGAACCCGCCTTGGCATTCCGGTTATTTACGGCGTGGATGCCGTTCATGGCCATAACAATCTGCTAAATGCTACGATGTTCCCGCATAATGTCGGCTTGGGTGCAGCGAACGACGCTGATCTGGTAAGGAGAATCGGGGCGGCTACAGCTGCTGAAGTTCGGGCAACCGGAGTGACCTGGACCTTTGCCCCCGTTATTTCCGCCGTACAGAATATTCGCTGGGGCAGAACGTACGAGGGCTTCAGCGAAGACCCGCAAATCGTCACTAAGCTTGGTGCTGCTGCGGTGGAGGGCTTGCAGGGCGATCCTGCAGATTCCGGATTTTTGCAAGGCAACAAAATTGCCGCCTCCATCAAGCATTATATCGGGGACGGTTTAACGGAGAACGGTAAAGATCAGGGCAACATCACGATACCGGTGCCGGAAGGTAAAACGTTGAATCAGGCAAAAGATGAATATCTGGCTCCCTATATCGAAATGTACAAAAAATCCATTCAGGCGGGCGCACGTACGGTAATGATCACGTACAGCAGCATCAACGGTTTGAAAACGCACGCGGATACTTATTTGATCACAGATGTGTTGAAAGGGCGGCTTGGATTTACCGGCCTGGTTGTTTCCGACTATAACGCCATTCAACAGATTCAAGTGGACGATCAAGGCAACCCCGTAGTCGGTTACAGGAATCAAGTGAAAGCAAGCGTCAATGCGGGAGTCGATATGTTTATGCTCTCCGCCAAAGGCAATACGACAGCCGGGGGCGGACAGGGCAGCGGTTGGATAGGTTTTATCCATAATTTAAAAATTCTTGTCGGCAACGGCGAAGTTTCTATGGACCGAATCAATGATGCCGTATCGAGAATTTTAAGAGTCAAGATCGAGCAAGGGCTGCTGGAGCATCCTTTATCGGACAGTGTGTTGAATCCCGAAAGTGTCATCTACAGCGCGGAGCATGCGGCGCTCGCAAGGGAAGCTGCCAGGAAATCACTGGTGCTCTTGAAGAACGACAATCAAGCCTTGCCGCTTAAGAAAGACGGTTCACAGAAAATACTTGTCGTCGGCGATAAGTCGAACCATATCGGCTATCTGAACGGAGGTTGGACGATTTCATGGCAGGGCGGCGGAAACACAGTCACCAAGGGCGTTAATGTGCTGGATGGATTGAAGCAGGTCGGGGGTCCGAATGTCACCGTCGACTGGCATCAAAACGGGGCCGACGTGCTCGGTTACGATACTGTAATTGCCGTTATCGGCGAAGACCCTTATGCGGAAGGCCAAGGCGACAGAAATACCGCCGCAGCCTTATCGTACGGCACTTTGGGAGGAGCTAGCAGCGATGAAAGTATCGTGGCGAATCTGAAATCAGCCAAAGCCGCCAACCCTAATTTGAAAGTAGTGATCGTTCTCGTATCCGGAAGGCCGTTACTCCTCACAGACAAAATCAACAGCCATGATTGGGATGCCGTTGTGGAAGCATGGCTGCCTGGATCGGAAGGCGGTACGGGCATCGCCGATGTCCTTTACGGGGATTATAACTTCTCAGGAAAGCTGCCTTACACCTGGCCCAAAGCTTTTGATCAGCTGCAGCCGGGGGTAACTCCTGCCGATCCGACACCGTTGTTTCCGAGAGGGTATGGTTTGGCTTATCCATCCGCCGTATTAACCGGTGCGGCGGCTGTCGATGCCGGCCAATCGTTCGATCTGACCTTCGGCCTAACAGGCGTGAACCAAAGCGTCTATGCGCAGGATCTCACGTTCACCTATAATCCGGATCAGCTGGAGTTCATCTCTGCGCACTCCGTGAAGGATGGATTCTTGCTCGTCGATAAATCGGCAGCACAGGGCCAAATCCGTATCCTTGGGGCAAATGTGGGGGCGGACTCCGCCAATCTCAACGTCGATTTGCTGAAGCTGAACTTTAAAGTCAAGGAGATGTCCCAGACCACTTCCTCGACGGTAACCTTGGCTAACGTCGTTGTCGCTGACGGGGAAGGGGTAGAAACATCGATAATCGGTGCGTCCCACACGGTACGAATTGCGGCTGCAGATAAAGGGGCTTTGAATGCCTTGATCGCCGACGCCCAAGCCAAGCATGATGCGGCTGTGGAAGGAACAAGAGCCGGGGAGTATCGGGCTGGTTCGAAAGCAGCGCTGCAAGCCGCCATCGATAAAGCCCGAGAAGTAGCCGATAATCCGAATTCCACACAGCAGCAGGTAGAGCAAGCAACGGCTGAGCTGGGTACGGCTTTACAAGTGTTCTATTCATCCGTGATTATGAAACAGCCGGAAGACTTGAACGGAGACGATAAATTCAGTATCGGCGATTTGGGCATCATGGCCTCCTATTACGGCAAATCTTCTGCTGATGCGGATTGGGATCAAGTCAAACACGCAGATATCAACAATGATGGTAAGATCGACATTATCGACCTTGCGGCTGTAGCCAAAATGATTTTCGGATAATGTAATCGAAAGAAGATAAGATCCAGAGCTTCTCCCGTCAGCTGGTCGGTAAACCCCTGTTTGTTCTTTGGAAGAATCAGGGGTTTACCCACAACAGGATATTTTAATGGAATAAAAGATAGATTTACCGCATAGTTAAAGCGAATTTGTTTAAGTATCATGTGATTTAAAGAAGTGTTCCAGTTCGAAATGGGGAAGGGAGGCCGGATAGGTTTTTGATGGTTCACAATTGAAAACGCTTACTAATAGTGATGATGATTCGAAAAGTGTTGATGAAAGGAAGAATCTACATGAAACGAAAACTTTTATCCATTCATTTGGCCTTATTGCTGTGCATGCTCCTGATCCCGCTAACCTCATTGGCGGCAGACCCTGCTTCCTTCACGTTAACCATTACGAATGATAAACCCGAGATCGGCCAAGAGGTTCAAGTCACCGTTAAAGGGCAAAATCTTCAGGACTTATACGCTTACGAAGTCAATTTTGCTTATAACGAAGATCAACTGCGTCTTAAAGGGGCTAAAAGCGCCATCGAGGGATTTTCCGTACCCCCCATGTTGAAAAAAAACGTTATCCAATTTGCAGCCACCAAAATCGGCAGCATATCCGGGGAGAGCGGAGATGTCACCTTGTGTACGCTCACGTTTGAAGTTATCGGTGAAGGGAAAGCTGCAGTGGAGCTTACCGATGTGAAGCTCGTTACCAGCCAATTGGTTTCCAATGTTCAAAAAGCGGGCGTACAGACGGCAGCCGAGATCCAAATGAACAAATCGGCAACAGCGTTTAGCGATATTTCCGGCCACTGGGCCAGAGAAGCGATAGAAAAAGCGGCAAAACTCGGATTTGTGAACGGATACGAAGACGGCACCTTCCAACCGCAGGGACTCGTTAACCGATCGGAGTTCGCCGTGATGCTGGCACGAGCCCTTCAATTACCGGAAAACGGCAGTGCGCAGCTATCCTTTGCGGATCTGGACAGCATTCCGCAATGGGCAAGACCAAGCATATCGAAAGCTGTTGCAGCGGGCATTGTGACAGGGTATGAAGACGACACGTTCCGCCCGGAAAACATGATTACCCGTGCTGAAATTACAGCTATGATTGTCAGAGCTTCGGATATTGCAGTGGATACCGCAAAGAAACCGGCATTTGCCGACGTGGATCAAATTCCCGAGTGGGCCGTTCCTTTCGTTGCGGAAGCGAAAGAAGCGGGCTTGATCCAAGGCAGGGAGGGTAACCTTTTTGCACCTAATGATCATGCAACCCGGGCGGAAGCTGTTACTTTGATCTTGTCTATGCTTGCTTTGTAAAAGCTGATTTTTCTTACATACCTACTTATATTCAGAAAGGGAATACAGGCGATGAGAAAAGGTAAAAGGATATTCATGGTATGGGTGCTCCTCTTGCTTTTGTCGATGAACTGGATGGATGTGCTGCAAAATGCGCATGCCGAGGAATCCTTCCAAGCGAACTTAACCGGCAAGGACAAGATACAAGCCGGTGAATCGTTAGACCTGACCTTTGGAATGATCGGTGTGACCGAAAATGTCTATGCCCAGGATCTGAGCTTAACGTTTGATCCGGAACAGTTCGACTTCATCCGTGCGGATTCATTGAAAGAAGGATTCTCCGTAGTCGGTCAATCTGAATCGCAGGGCCGGGTCCGGATTATTATGGCAAGCGAAGGGGCGGGTCATGCGGTCCATGAGGATGGCGAATTGCTGATTTTGCGCTTGAGGGCTAAGGCACTCGTCTCGACCGTTACCGGGGAGGTTACGACGACAGACATTGCCATCTCCAACGGCGAAGGTGTGGAAATGAGGGTGGGCTCTGCTTCGCACAGCGTTCAAATTTCCGTGGTGGATAAAGCGGGGCTGCTGGCTTTAATCGCCAGCGCACAAACGAAACATGACATAGCAGTTGAAGGAACGGGCGTCGGGCAGTACCCTGCAGGCTCTAAAGCGCCTCTTCAAGCGGCTATTGACCGTGCTCAAGCAGTGGCCGACAATCAGGCTGCTACGGATGAGCAGGTGCAGCAGGCGTCGAATGAGCTGAATGCAGCGCTGCAGACCTTCATCGCTTCGGTCCATACACCTTTTCCGGGAGATTTAAACGGCGACAGCAAGTATACGATAGGAGATTTGGCCATTGTGTCGGCCGCTTACGGCCGGACGTCCGCCGATCCGGATTGGACGCGATATGTGAAGATGGATCTTAATTATGACGGTAAGGTCGACATCGATGACCTTTCCATGATAGCCAGAGAGATACTCAAGGGAGTGCCTAATCCTCCGCGTGCGCCTGAATGGTCGGCAGATAAGCAGTTGAGCGTATCCGATGTCACGCTGACCGGACTGATGCTGACATGGTCGGGAGCTTCCGATCCGGCTGGTGTGACCGGCTATAAAATTTATCAGGATGGCGACGAATTGGCTGCTGTTACCGGCAGTGTATACCAGGTTACCGGTCTCACGCCCAACAAGCAGTATACCTTTAAGGTGGAAGCGGGTAATGCATCCGGTCTCTGGAGTACCGATGGTCCGAGCGCTTCCGTGACGACGCAGCCCATTGCTCTTCCCTCGGTCGTATTAAGCGGTCCCGCAGTCGTTGCGTCCGGTCAATCCTTCGACCTGACCTATGGGCTGAGCCGTGTATCCCAAAGTGTCTATGCTCAGGATCTGACCTTCATGTTTAATCCGGAGCAGTTGGATTTTATCGATGCGGAATCGTTAAAAGAAGGGATCTCGGTCGTTATTCAATCGGATACGCCGGGCCGGGTCCGGATCAGTACGGTGAGTCAAGGAGCGGATCATGCCATTCATGAGGACGGGGAGCTGCTGGTCGTTCACTTGAGGTCAAAACCACTTTCCGAGCCCGCCTCCGCTACGGTTACGATGACAGACATCGTAGTCTCCAACGGTGAAGGCGTGGAAATGAAGCTAAACGACACATCGTATCACGTACAAATCACCCTAGTGAATAAAGCAGGGCTGCTGGCTTTAATCGCCAATGCCCAAACACAGCATGATGCTGCGATAGAAGGTACCAAGTCCGGGCAGTATCCGGCAGGGGCTAAAGCTGCTCTGCAGGCGGTGATTGACCGTGCAGCAGCGGTGGCTGACAATCCCGCTGCAGACGATCAGCAGGTGCAGGAAGCGGCGGGTGATCTGGAGGCGGCGCTGCAAACCTTTATCGCCTCGGTCATTAAGTCTGAACCGGGGGATTTAAATGGCGACAGCAAGTACTCGGTAGGAGATTTGGCTATTGTGGCTGCGGCTTACGGCAGAACACCGGCCGATCCGGATTGGTCGAAGGTGGCGAAAGCGGATGTCAACCTTGACGGTAAGGTAGATGTCAAGGATCTTGCATGGATCGCAAGATTAATTCTCGATTAGTGGCGGTCGGTTAAAACTGATTATTTTTTCGGAAGAAAAGATAGATTTAGCGCGTAGTTAAAGCCAAATGATTGAAGTAAGATGGTTTGTAGTAAGCGCTTTCATTGATTTAACAATAACAAAATTACAGGGAGGTTTGTTGAAATGGGTAACCGAAGAGCCGGGAAATTCCTGGCTGCAGCTATGAGCGTCGCTCTGCTGACGGGGGGGTTATACAACCCTTTGAATCAGCAGGCGTTTGCGGCTAATGAAGTAAGCGATTTTCTCTCATCCTTTGAAGCCGGTGATCCGCCAGTGACATGGCAAAACACCGTGGATACGGACCATGAGGGCAATCGTTTGACAGCCGGAATAGACGGTAACACCCCGTTTGCAGGCATTCCGGGGAGTGTCACGAACAAGGTCGTGGAAGTAACGGCAAGAGGAGAATATGCTTCATCCGGCGAAGTGGCAGCCAATCTGATTGATTCGAGCTCGAATTCAAAATGGCTGGATACGAGCTCGACCAGTTGGGTGAAATTCAAGCTTTCCGAACCGATCGCCATCGTGAGATATGCGCTGACCTCGGCGAACGATTCTCCGGGAAGGGATCCTAAAAACTGGCAATTTGAAGGTTCGAATGATGGCAGCACCTGGACTACTGTGGATACAAGAACAAATGAAACGTTCAGCAATCGTTTCCAGACTAAAGTATATGATTTCTCGAACGACACCCCGTACTTGTATTATCGGATTAACATCACGGCTAACAGCGGGGATTCTTACATCCAGCTGGCAGAGTTTCAGCTCTCCGACGGGATCGTACTGCCTCCACCGCCCCCGGCTGATATGAAATCGTTTATTTCGAATGGTCCTTCGGGTCTCTATGCCGCGAAATCTAATGCCGGTTGGAGCGGTTTGAAGGCGCTCACTTATTCCGGAATCCATTTGGCGGATGGAAGGGCGTATTCGTACAATAAACTTTATGATGTTGACATTACCGTGACACCGAATACCGAGCTTTCCTACTACATAGCTCCGGAGTTTACCGACAACGCTCAAATGGATTATTCCAGCACGTACGCTGCGGTTGATCTTGCTTTTTCCGACGGGACTTATCTTCATAGTCTAGGCGCGGTAGACCAGCACGGTGTTAAAGTGAATCCTCAGGATCAAGGGAATTCGAAAACACTCTATAACAATCAATGGAATTTCAAAACATCCCGAATCGGTGCCGTTGCGGCCGGAAAAACGATCAAGCGCATCCTGATTGCGTATGATAACCCGGCGGCTGTTCAAGGCACAGGATTCAAAGGGACGATTGACGATGTCAAAATCGAAGGGAATCCCGTTCCCCAAACCTACAACAGGCTTTCTGAATATGTCAACATCCTCAGAGGCACACAATCGAACGGCACATTCTCCAGGGGCAATAATATTCCGGCCGTTGCCGTACCGCACGGATTCAACTTCTGGATACCCAAAACAAATGCAGGTTCGGATTGGACTTATTACTACAATCAAAGCAATAACGCGAACAATCTCCCCACCATTCAGGCCTTTGCCTTAAGCCATGAGCCAAGTCCCTGGATGGGAGACCGCCAAACGTTTCATGTCATGCCGTCAGACACGGCGGGGACGCCAAGTATCAGCCGTACAACCCGGGCATTGCCTTTCCAGCATGCCAACGAGATTGCGAAGCCTTACTATTACGGCGTAACCTTTGAGAACGGCATCAAAACGGAGTTCACTCCTACGGATCATGCCGCCATTTTCAGATTTACGTTCACCGGCGATTCCTCCAACCTTATTTTTGATAACCAGAGCAACAACGGCAGTATTGCGCTTGATCCAGTCAACCAAACCATTTCGGGCTACACGGATCAACGAAGCGGCCTTTCCACCGGCGCGACGCGCATGTTCATCTACGCGGCATTCGATAAGCCGGTAACGGCCGGCACAAAGCTGACCGGAAGCGGAGGCGGCGGGTCGAATGTGCAGGCGTATTACAAATTCGATACAACGGCGGATAAAGTGGTTACAATGAAAATCGCCACATCCTTGATCAGTTTAGATCAGGCGAAGAAGAACCTGGAGTTGGAAATCGGTCCAAGCGATACGTTTGAAACGATCAAAGAGAAGGCTCAGACGCAGTGGGATCAGCTCCTGGGAATTATTCAAGTTGAAGGGGCGACTGAAGATCAGTTAGTCACCCTTTACTCGAATATGTACCGTTTATACTTGTATCCAAACTCGACATTTGAAAATGTCGGCACTAACGAAGCACCGGTTTATAAGCATGCCGACCAAACACCGATTACAACCTGCACGACGAGTACGGCAACCCAGACCTGTGCTAACATCGCAGACGGCAAAACTTATGCCAACAACGGCTTTTGGGATACGTACCGGACGACATGGCCGGCCTATGCTTTACTGACGCCGACCAAAGCCGGCGAAATGATTGACGGATTCGTCCAACATTACCGGGATGGCGGCTGGATTTCCAGATGGTCTTCACCGGGTTATGCCAACCTGATGGTAGGAACAAGCGCGAATGTCGCTTTTGCTGACGCTTACCTGAAAGGGATCACGAATTTTGACGTGCAAAGCTTTTACAAATCGGCGTTGAAAGACGCTGCCGTGACTCCGCCTAATGCCAATGTCGGCAGAAAAGGGATGGCCACATCTATTTTCGACGGCTATACAAACACCGGCACAGGTGAAGGCTTGTCATGGGCTATGGATGGATACATCAACGATTACGGCATTGCGAACTTGTCCCAAGCGCTAGCCGTGAAGAACGATCCGAGCGATCCATATAACGCTCATTACGGGGAAGATTACCAATATTACATCAACAGAGCGCAAAATTATGTCAACATGTTTAATCCCAATGTGCAATTTTTCAACGGTAGAACCTCAAGCGGTGCTTGGCGCTCGACACCCGAGAACTTCAATCCGATTGATTGGGGTAACGATTATACGGAGACAAACGCCTGGAATATGGCATTCCATGTCCCTCAAGATGGGCAGGGGCTGGCCAATCTTTACGGCGGAAGAGAACAGCTGGCCGACAAGCTGGATCAATTCTTCAGCATACCGGAACCTGCTTCTACGGCCAATGCGGGCTCTTACGGAGGCGTGATTCACGAAATGAGAGAAGCCAAGGATGTGCGTATGGGACAATACGGACACAGTAATCAACCGTCCCATCATATCATTTACATGTATAATTACGCCGGCCAGCCTTGGAAAACGCAAGAAAAGGTTCGGGAAGCATTAAGCAGACTTTACATCGGCAGTGAAATCGGCCAAGGATATGCAGGCGATGAAGATAACGGCGAAATGTCCGCCTGGTATATCTTCGGCGCGTTGGGCTTCTATCCGCTCAAAATGGGAAGCCCGGAATATGCCATCGGGTCGCCGTTATTCAAGAAAGCGACGATCAACCTCGAGAACGGGAAGAAAGTCATCGTCAATGCTCCGAATAACAGCATGGAGAACAAGTACATCCAATCCTTCAGATTGAACGGCGAGGAGCATACGAAAACCTCCCTGCTGCATGCTGACATCGCAAACGGAGCAACGTTGGATTTCGATATGGGCCCGGCACCATCCGCATGGGGCAGCGGTGAAAGCGATGTGCCTTCATCCATTACCGAAGGCCCGGCAGCTCCGGCTCCACTCAAAGATTCGACCGATAAGCTGATAACCCAAGGCGCAGCTAAAGCGACCGACAGCCAAAACAGCTCTGCAATAGGAAGCTTGTTCGACAATAACTCGAATACACGTGTAACCTTCAACAGCCAGACGCCATGGATCCAATTTCAGTTCCTCGGCGTGCAGAAGCAGGTGACGATGTATACGCTGACTTCGGGCAATACGGAAGGCGACGCGAAAAGCTGGGTTCTGAAAGGTTCCAATGACGGTCAACACTGGACGGTATTGGATCAAAGAAGCAACGAAGCGTTTGCGTGGCGCTTATATACCCGACCTTTCAGCGTTCAAAATCCTGGGAAATACGGATTCTACAAATTGGAGATTACCGAAAACAGCGGCACTGCCACGACTTCGTTGGCTGAAATCGAGCTCCTGGCAAATCCGCCGGCTTCCTTAAACGATGAAGCAGCGGTAGCAGAGACCATCCAAGGACTGGATTTGGGCGATACCCATGCGATTACCGGAAAACTAGCCTTACCGGGCGGCAATTTTGACTACGGAACGACGATCACCTGGGTAAGCTCGAATCCGTCAGTCATCAATCACGAGGGAAAAATCGTAAAACGTCCGGGTATCGGACAGCCAAATGCGCAGCTTACGCTGACCGCAACGGTGAAGAGAGGCAGCGCAAGCGGGACGAAGTCATTTACTGTCACGGTGCTTGCTTTAACCGCGGCTGACCTTGAATATGGCGAAGGTGTCGATTTTAAGACGGGCCTGGAGGCGGGCGACGTGATCCCGACTTGGGAAAACGACACCATCGAGTCGAAAAACATCGGGGGATTCTGCTGCGGTCTCACCGGATTCGAGACGAAGGCCGGAGTAACCGGCCACAACAGCACCAATTCCATTTTGTATTCGGTCCAGGCAACGGGTGCGGAGGAGAACTACGCGTACAATAAAATGTTTGAGGCTCATTTCGATATTAAACCTTCTACGGTGTTGTCTTATTGGATCTATCCGGAAGGAAGCGGCGCGACCGTACTGCCGGAAAACACAAGAACGACAAGTCAATATGTATCCGTTGACCTTCAGTTCACGGACGGCACCTATTTGCGTAATTTGGGCGCCACCGATCAAAACGGTGTAGGTCTTCATCCAAATGCGCAGGGGAGCGGCGGAAAGCTGACAGCGGATCAGTGGAACCTTGTTACGTCCAATATCGGAGCGGTAGCGGCAGGGAAAACGGTTGATAAGATTCTCATCTCTTATAACGGGACCGGAAAAACCGGATACGCACGCGGCTTCTTCGATGATATCACCATCGAGCATGCGAAGAGTCAGCCTGGCGCGCTCTTAGCGGGTACAGACGCCGTTTCGCCCGGCGAGACTTTCGATCTGACCTATGGATTGAGCAGTGTGAGCCAAAGCGTATACGCCCAGGACGTGACCGTCACCTATGATCCGGAGAAGTTCGAGTGGATCTCCGGGGAATCCTTGATCGATAATGAATTCTTGATCGTGGATAAACAAGAAACGCCGGGTCAAATCCGGTTTATCGCGGTCCATGTCGGAACCAAGGCGTCGAATCCGAACGGCGCTCTGCTGACGCTTCGCTTCAAAGCCAAGACATCCGTACTTCCGGCAAACGGTACGATGAGGATAACCGGTCTGACCGTTGCTAACGGCGAAGGAATGGAAACCGAATTGACCGGCGCTTCACATACGGTACAAATCAAGCATGTCGACAAAGCGGCGCTCAGCTCCTTGATCGTCGAGGCCCAGGCGGCGCATGATGCAGCCGTGGAAGGCACCAAATTCGGAGAGTATCCGGCAGGCTCGAAAGCGATACTGCAAACGGCGATTAACGCAGCCCAGGCTGTAGCCGCTGACGCGCAGGCCACACAGGAAGCGGTTGAACTGGCCCTGTCTCAGCTGCGAACAGCGCTGCAAACGTTCAAGAATTCGGTCATCAGCACGGTGGATAAAGCGGCGCTGAACGCTTCGATCAGCGAGGCCCAAGCGGCTCACGATGCAGCTGTGGAAGGCACAAGAACGGGCGAATATCCGGCAGGCACGAAAGCGATTCTGCAGGCTGCCATTCATGCCGCCAGCGAGATCGCGGGCGATGCAGCAGCCACCCAATCGCAAGTGGATCAAGCCGCGGCACAGCTGATTACGGCACTGCAAGTGTTCCGGGCATCCGTGAATACGCAGCTTCCGGAGGATCTGAACGGAGACGACAAATTCAGTGTCGGTGACCTGGGTATTATGGCGGCATTATACGGTAAAGCATCGGATGATCCCAATTGGAATTTGTATAAAAAAGCGGATCTGAACAACGATGGAAAAATCGATATTGAAGACCTTGCAGCATTAGCAAGAAAGATTTTGCAATAATTGCTCAGTTGGGGAGGGTGGCGTTTACGCCTTCCTCCCCAAGCTTTAGTCGCAAGGAGAAAAAATGTGGAGGTCATCGGGATGAGCACAACGGCCATGAAGAAATCGATAAGTCAGCTGCTTTGTTTGATGTTGATGTGGGGAATGCTTTCTATTCCGCCGGCGTTCGTTCAGACTGCCGATGCTGCGGTGCCAAGCTTCTATTCGGGTTTTGAGAATAAAGATACTTGGAAACCGACTTGGGAGAATGAGGCGGAAGCCGGCAGCAATGTGATTCAACCGGAATCCAAAGTAAGCAGCGAGAAAAGCCAATCGGGAAAAGGGGCATTATTATTTTCCGGTAAAGCTGCGAGTACCGGCAGCTCTTACACCTACAATAAAGTGTTTGATGTGAACATTCCTGTAAAACCGAATACCACAATATCCTATTGGATATACCCGCAAAGCAAATCGGCCCTAGACGGCATGAGCATAAACCATGGGAAAAACAGCACGTTTGTCGCCGTTGATCTCGCCTTTGAAGACGGAACCTACTTGCACGGATCCCATGCAGTGGACCAGCATGGGATCCTCATGCATCCCGAACAGCAGGGCAAGGGCGGGCATTTAGGACTCGACACCTGGAACTTCATTTCATCTGATATCGGCGGCGTCGCGAATGGAAGAACGATTAAGCGGATTCTCGTTTCCTATGAACAAACGGGGAAAATCGGTACGTTCCGCAGCTTTATCGATGAAATTCAAATCAGGAACTCGGAATTCGACCCGACTCCCTATGCAGACCCGTTACTCGGATCGCAAAATAACAAGCTGGACATTGTCGGCTTCGGCGGCAACAGGGGCAATACGTTCCCGGGTGCGGTAGTGCCGTTCGGCATGATTCAGTGGAGTCCGGATACCGGCTACAACGACCTAGGCACCGGTAAAGCGCCTCTGGGCTCGGGATATGATTACGACCGCAAATCCATTGCCGGGTTCAGCTTGACACACATTGACGGACCCGGCTGCGACATCGCTCAGAACATCCCGTTTCTTCCGATTGTAGGTAACTTACGCAAGTCTCCTGCAACCAATTTTGAGGACTATTCCTCTCCTTTTCAACGTGAGAATGAAACAGCGGTTCCTGGTTATTACAGTGTTGTGTTGGATAAATACAACATAAAGACTGAATTTTCTGCAACGGAACGTACCAGCATCGGTAAATTTACCTACCCTTCCTCCACGCAATCCATGATGCTGATCAATACCGGTATTAATGGTACGGGCGTTAGAGATGCAACCGTGAATATTGAAACCAATGACAGGGTCGTAACCGGTTCTGTGAATGCCGGCGGCTTTTGCGGCAGCAAGGGAAGCGGAACCTTGGCGGAAAATACGAACAACTATACCGTTTACTTCGCCGCAGAGTTCAGTCAGCCCTTCACTGAAGTCGGCACCTATAAGGGCGCTCAAATTATGAAGGATCAGGTTTCTGAAAGATCGGATATTCCTAACAACCGTAAAGTAGGCGCTTTCGTCAAGTTTGATACGACCGACAATAAAGAAGTGTACGTGAAGGTTGGGATCTCTTATACCGATATCGAGCATGCCAAGCTGAATTTGAAAACCGAGAACCCGGGATGGAACTTTGAGGCTGTCAAGCAATCGGCTCAGGCAAAATGGAAAAAGGCGCTGAGTACGATTGAAGTATCGGGGGGAACGGAGAAGCATAAACGGATGTTCTACTCTTTCTTGTATCATTCGTTGATCCACCCCAATGTGTACAGCGATGTGAACGGCGATTACAGAGGCTTCGATCAAAAGATCTATAACACGGAAGGCAAATATACGCATTATTCGACCTTCTCCGGATGGGACGTCTACCGGACGCAGATGCAGCTGATCGCCGTTCTTTTCCCGGATATCGGAGCGGATATCGCACAGTCCTTTGTCGATGACGCCAAGAGCAGAAACGGATTTTTACCAAAATGGAGTATAGC
>NZ_BCPS01000086.1:0-18821 GCF_016586185.1 Paenibacillus sp. EPM92 | reverse complement strand
GCTAATTCCGAAACGAATGTCATGAACGGCGATCCTGCATCGATTACGATCTCCAATATGTATGCATTCGGGGCCAGAAGCTTTAATTTGCAAGAAGCTTTGAAGGTCATGGACTACCATGCGTCGACTCCTTCAAGCCTGAACGGCCGGTTTAACCTGGCCGACTATCTGTCCCTGGGCTATATTCCGATCGAAAGAGGCGGATGGGTGACCGGTTATATCGTGGAATATAATAATGCGGACTTTGCCATCGCCCAGTTTGCCAAAGCGCTCGGCGATGAGGAAAAATACAATATCTATATGAACCGTTCGCAGAGCTGGATGCAATCGTTCAAAGACGGATACATTCAACCCCGGCTTGCCAACGGGAATTTTGAGGCCGGCTTCGATCCTGCAAGCGAGCACGGCTTCCAGGAAGCCAACTCCGCTCAGTATACCTGGGTGCTTCCTTTTAACTACAAAGGATTGTTTGAGAAAATGGGCGGCTTGGAAGCAGCCAGGGCTCGTCTCGATTTCTTCTTCCAAAAATTAAATGCCGGATCCAGAGAACCGCATTCGTTCTTGGGCAATCAGCCGAGTTACGGGATCCCGTGGGCTTACAACTTTGCCGGGCAGCCTTGGAAAACTCAAGAAATCGTGCGCAAGGGCATGGTTGAGCTGTTTCATGACGGTCCGTCAGGATTGATCGGCAATAATGATTTGGGTGCAGGTTCAGCATGGTATGTATTAACAGCTTTAGGATTGTATCCGTCCATTCCGGGTGTCGGCGGCTTTTCGCTGAATGCTCCGCTGTTCGATGAAGCGACCATCAAGCTGGGAGACTGTAAGCAGCTCAAGATTATCGGTAACGGTGCTTCGGAACAAGCGAAATATATCCATAGCCTAAAGCTGAACGGACATGATTATGACAGCACATGGCTGCCTTACGGGTTGATTGAGAACGGAGGCGTACTGGACTTTACACTGGGCACAACGCCTGATACAAGCTGGGCAACCCATCCGCCGGAGCCGTTAGCGCCGCCGTCCAACGGTTACCTCGGAGCGCAAACGAACGGAAGGGGCCTTGATGTTCCGGCAGGGGAAATCCCGGTCTCCGATGGCACAAGGGTCCGGACAGGAACGGATCATGAAGGGGATTATCAGAAGTGGGCGGTGACCGGACCTTCTTGTGCACCTAACCTATAGTTTGATATCGCTTAATTGCGGGTGTTTAACGAGATCCCGGAGTAAAGCCTTTTTAGGGGTGAGCCCAGTCTGTTATTCATTGTACAAGGAGGTTCCAAGAGAATGAGCAAAAGGCTTTTGAGAATGTTGAATGTCATGTTCTGTACCGCTCTCCTGTCCATCCTGCTTCCGGCTCTAACGGTGCAGGCAGCTCCGGGCGATTTGATCAACGTCGCACTGGCCAACAACCTGAACGTTACCTTTAGCAGAGAAAACCCGCCAAGTGAAACAGCCGTGAAATTGTTTGATAACAGTTCGGGTACAAAGTGGTTAGCCGCACAGACGACGAATGTATGGGTTCAGCTCCAATTCAAATTTGGCGACACACAGGCGGTCCCCAAGTACGCCATGGTGTCAGCCAATGATGCGCCGACACGGGACCCTAGAAACTGGAGAGTCGAGGGCTCCAATGACGGATTGAATTGGGATGTGCTGGATGAGCGAAGCAATCAAACCTTCAGCGCCCGTTTCCAAACGAAGGAATATATGATTGCGGAAGATAAGGTGAAGGACTACGCCTATTACCGGTTATTTATTCTGAATAACAACGGGGAGTCTACCAATACGCAGTTAGCGGATTGGAAATTGTATGCCGTGGAGCTCGATGATGACGCTTCGGTTGATTCCGCGGTGGCGGCACTTCAGTTGGGAGATACGACAGCTTTGATCCAGGGCTTGGCGCTGCCTGTGAATTTCCGGAAAGGCACGTCGGTCAATTGGGTAAGCTCGAATCCTTCCGTGATGAATAACAACGGGAAAATAGTGAAGCGTCCGGAGCTCGGCCAGCCGAACGCGCAGCTGACGCTGACGGCAACGGTGAATAAAGGCGCCGCCGTCCAGACCAAGCCGTTTAACGTTACGGTGCTTGCGCTCAGCGCAGCCGATTTTCAATATGAAGCGGGTATCGATTTTGAATCCGGTTTCGAATCGGGCGATATCGCTCCCACCGATACGACCGGACCGGACAATACTTACCGGCTGCTGTCGATGACGCGAAATGTCGGACAGTTTTGCTGCTCGATCGGCGGAATGGAATCCAAAAAGGGCAACGGGGCTCATAACGGAGCGGGCGCCTTACAGTTTTCGGGAAGTGCTTTGAAT
This sequence comes from Paenibacillus sp. EPM92, assembly GCF_016586185.1. NCBI lineage: Bacteria > Bacillati > Bacillota > Bacilli > Caryophanales > Paenibacillaceae > Paenibacillus > Paenibacillus sp. EPM92. The sequence goes on along the minus strand of NZ_BCPS01000086.1, from coordinate 16,496 downwards.
AGGGATGAGTCTTATGCTTACAACCAGATATTCGATGATGAAATCGTAGTAAGACCGTCTACTACGCTGTCATATTGGCTCTTCCCGGAAAAAGAAACGGATGTTCTGCCGACACTGGTGAGAACGACCAGCAAATATACAGCACTCGATATCCTCTTTACCGATGGCACCTATTTGCATGATTTGGGTGCGAAAGATCAACATGAGGTTACGCTTCATCCGAATGCCCAAGGCAATGGCGGTTTCGTGATCGAAGATCAATGGAATTTCATTTCTTCGAACATCGGCGCTGTTGCGAACGGGAAAATCATCGATAAAATCCTGTTCGGATTTGACTCCAGCGGCGCTGATACCGGGTATTTCCGTGGAACTGTCGATGATATCACGATCGAGCATGATTCAACAGCCGGGGAAGCAAATACTCAGTCCGTAAACGCTGCGAAAGCCGCGTTAAGTTTAGGCGATACCTCCGCGGTATCCGGCGACATGAATTTGCCCGCGGCAGGCGAGCTGCAAACGACAATCTCGTGGATGAGCTCGAATCCGCTTATGGTTAGCCATGCAGGCAAACTTGGAGCGAGGCCGATTCCGGGTGAGCCGAGTGCAGAGGTCATACTGACTGCGACGATCAGAAAAGGAGACTCGATTGCGGCGAAGACGTTTGCCGTTCATGTGCTGCCGATCACCCATGCAGATGCGGCAGCCCTCGCTGAAGCGGAGCTTCATCTGGGAGACACAAGCGCGGCAGCTGATGATCTGGCATTGCCTGCTGCTGGTAAATATGGCACAACGATCACATGGGCAAGTTCGCATCCGGCAATCATTGACGGCACGGGTGATGTGAACCGTCCGGCTGCGGGTCAACCGGACGCGATAGTCACATTGACGGCAACGATTATCAGCGGTGCAGAATCCCTAACCAAGCCGTTTACGGTGATTGTGGTTGCAGAGGGAGATAAAGGAGATGTAGCGGCAGACCGAGCGCAGCTTGATCTTGGTGAGATCAGTCAGGTGACAAGCAGCTTGTACTTGCCGGATTTCGGACAGCACGGTTCGAGGATAGCATGGGCAAGTTCAAATCCGGCTGTAATTAGTGTGACGGGGGATGTATATCGTCCCGGCACAGGGCAGCTTGATGCTGCGGTGCAGCTGACAGCGTCGCTAACCAAGGGAGCCGAAAGCGATACGAAGTCGTTTACAGTGAACGTCAAAGCGAAAAGCGTGGATGAGGAAATGGTGTTATCGGCTGCGGAGGCTCTTGATTTGGGGAACACCCGAGCTGTTACGAATCATTTGGCATTGCCTATAAGCATTGCAGGTATGCCGAACGTTGTATTGACGTGGGCAAGCTCAGATCCGATGGTCGTTGATTTCCAGGGTCGGGTAGAGCGGCCATGCTTAGGTGAACCGAATGTAACGGTAGCGTTAACGGCGAAGATCAGCAGCGGCACTGCCAGCGTGACGAGAACCTTTAACGTGACGGTCATTGCTCTCGGAGAAAGCGAAGAGCCTCTTGGCGATGACGCGACATTAAGCGGAATCACGATAGACGGCAATCCGTTGTCCGGATTCGATAAGGACACGTTGAACTACACGGTCGAGCTTCCGGAAGACGCAGCTCAAGTACCGGTTGTCCGTGCGGCGGCTGCCGATTCGAATGCAGACGTTGAGATTACACCGGCGGCGAACCTTCCCGGCAATACGGTGATTGTAGTTACGGCAGAGGACCAAATGACGCAGCAAACGTATACCGTTCATTTTACTTTAGCGGGTGCACCCATTAAAGACACGGCGAAATTAGAAGGCGCAGCACGTGTTACAACGGGCGCTTCCTTCGACCTTACTTACGGCTTGAGCAGCGTGAGCCAAAGCGTCTATGCTCAGGATATAAGCTTCACGTATGATCCGGATAAGGTTGAGTTTATTTCTGTAGATTCTCTGCGGGACGATTTTGTGATTGCTGATAAAAAGCTGACATCAGGCCAAATCCGAATCCTGGCCGTAAGCATCGGAAGCGGACTTAACGCCGGCAGTGATTTGCTGCGGCTGCAGTGGAACGCCAAGCTTCTTGCTGAATCATCGGCCGCAACGATAACTATATCCAATCTGGTTATCTCTGACGGCGAGGGAACGGAAACGGAAGTTGAAGGGACTTCCCACCATATTCAAATTAACGCCGTAGTAAAAGCGGCACTCCAAGCTTTGATCGCCGAGGCGCAAGAGGTTCATGACGCGGCCGTAGAAGGCACACAAAGCGGCCAATATCCGGCAGGCACGAAAGCTCTTTTGCAAACCGCTATACAGGCTGCGGGCCAGATCGCCGGCAGCCCGACAGCTACCCAAACGCAGGTGGATCAAGGCGCTGCACAGTTGAGTGCTGCACTGCAAGCGTTCCGGGCATCCGTCATTACCAGGCTTCCGGATGATTTGAACGGAGACGATAAATACAGTATCGGCGACTTGGGTATGATGGCTGCTTATTACGGCAAAACATCAGAAGACCCGAATTGGGATCTGTACAAAAAAGCAGATCTGGTTCAGGATGGAATCATCGACATTGCGGATCTTGCGGCATTGGCAAGAAAGATTCTCGGTTAGTGTCTATTCGTTGAGAACTATGATACAACGAAGCAGTCCCCGGTCATTCATAATGACTGGGGATTGCCCGTTTAGAAACTTGTTCAGTGACTCCCTCTACTCTAGAACGGGTGATTGGTGATTACGAAGCTTTACACTCGACGGCGGCATTGCATCACATTAAAATGTATTGACATATGAGGAATAAAATGGTACTTTTAGTAAAACATATTATACCTATTAATTAACTTGGATATAGCAGCGGACCGGAAAACCGGAGGCATGGAGATTTCGTTCCATGCTTTTTTTGTATAATCCTTTAGGAGGTGCAGCACATGGCCATTTTATTGGAATCGGTAAAGCTTTTAAAAACGGTAAAGTCGAAACGACAATCCTCTGTTGAAAATCGTAAGGATCATTTGGGTTATCTTCGTTCGTTTAAAGATTCATCCAGGTTAATGACGAACAATAAAAGCATAATCAAAGAATTGGAAATGAGGGTATTAGAATGATGAATCATACGAGGATCCTTTACAATAACGATCAAGCTCCTGTACAGGTTAATTTAGTCGGTACCGATGAAAAGCTTATTCCAGCATTGCTATCTGCTTTGAAAAATAACAAGATCACTCTATCCTCTATTCAAGAAGCTCCGGTACGGATTGATTTATTTAGCTCGGAAGCTTTTTTATATTCCTCAGGCGGAGATAAGTATCGTATACCTATCTTTTGACTATCGTTCAGATCACTGGAGATGTTTTCACTCAACCGGAGAGAGCATCTCTTTTCTTTTAAGGCCTCGTCATTCGAACGGAATACCGGAAGGAGTTGTGTCTTTCATTGTTTCCCAGGGTTGGAGAAGAGAGGGCCATGATGGCTGAAGCAAAAGAATGGCGATTGGACGGAAGTGAGCGTTTTCCTGGAACAACCTATGCCGAGGTCGTGCTTGGACCGGCCTTTGAGCAAGCAAAAGCGGAGTTGCTGGAGCCCATGCTGGCTGTCAATAAAGCTCACCTGATTATGCTGCGCGAGGAAGGGTTGCTCGGAGAGGATGAGGCGAATCGCATCGCAGCGGCATTAACGGTCGTACCTGTTGCCAGAATCCGCGCTGAAGCATATACGGGCGCGTTCGAGGATTTGTTTTTCCGGGTTGAGCACGAGCTGACCGAGCTTGCCGGGGAAGCTGCGGGAAATCTTCATTTGGGGCGGAGCCGCAACGATATGGGGATTGCCATCTATCGCTTGGCGCTGCGGGAAAAGCTGCTGAAGACGATCTCCTCTGCGCTGTTTCTGCGGCAGGAACTGCTGCGCTTTGCCGAATCGCATGCCGATACGTTGATGATCGGCTACACCCACACACAGCAAGCGCAGCCGACGACGCTTGGGCATTACATTGCAGCGGTGGCCGATTCGCTGGACCGTGACATTAAGCGGCTGCAGGCTGCTTATTCCGGCTGCAACCGCAGCAGCATGGGTGCGGCTGCGCTGACCACATCCGGCTTCACGATCAATCGGCAGCGGATGGCAGAGCTGCTTGGCTTCGACGGCGTCATCGTCAACGCCTACGATGCGGTCAGCGGTGCCGACTATATCGGCGAAGCCGCATCCGCTGTGCAGCTTGCGGCGGTCAACACCGGCCGCTTTGTCCAGGAGCTGCTGCTGTGGAGCACGCAGGAATTTGCCGTGCTGCGGGTGGCTGCACCTTACGTGCAAATAAGCTCCATCATGCCGCAGAAGCGCAATCCCGTCTCGATCGAGCATATGCGGTCGCTGCTGTCTTCCGCTTTCGGGGACGCACAAACCGTGCTGACGATGACGCATAACACGCCGTTCGGGGACATTGTCGACACAGAGGACGATATGCAGCCTTACGCCTGGAAAGCGCTGGCGACGCTTGGATCGGTCTACAAGCTGCTCGCCAACGTTATCGCTACGCTTGAGATCAGCAAAGACATGCTGCGCATAAGGGCGGAGGAAAGCTTCGCCACCGTAACCGAGCTGGCGGATACCCTGGTCCGCGAAGAGCGGTTGTCCTTCCGCACAGCGCACAACATTGTAAGCCGAACGGTCAGGAATGTGCTCGAATTTGGCGGAACGGTCCGCCATATCTCACTCAGGCTGCTCGATGAAGCGGCTTTGGCGGTAATCGGGCGGCAGCTGACGCTTGGCGAGGAAAAGCTAAGGCGCGCACTCGATCCGCAGCACTTCATCGAGGTGCGAGCGCTTCAGGGAGGCCCGAATCCGGACGAAGTCCGGCGCGCTATCGGAGAGCAGCGCCAAACGCTTCACGAGCGGCAGGAGTGGCTCGAAGCAGCGTACAGCTCAGCCCGCTCTGCGCAGCAGCTGGTGGAGCGTACCGTCGAGGGATGGGCCCATCAATTCGTTCAAACGGAAGGAGCTTAGCTATGTTCACGAATGGATTCCGAGTCTATGACATCCACGGACACCTGCCCTATCCTTTCGGGTTTATGACGCGTAACCCGGTAGTAACGGCTTTTAACAAGCAGCGAGCCGAGAACATGCGCCTGGCCTGGGACTTCCCGGCCGCCGATAGCGAGCCTGCGGCACCCGACAAGCCGATCATCGAACGCTGGGTCGAATCGCTCGACCGCTACGGGATCGGCGGATTGAATTTTTTAACCGCAGCCGACAATGACGATTTGGCCGCACAAATCAGCAGATATCCCGACAGGTTTACAGGCTTTGCCCACCATTCAATCGAATCGCCCGACGCCGCCGAGGAGCTGGAACGGGCAGTCGACGTGCTGGGGTTAAAGGGCTACAAGCTGTTCGGACCGCTGGTGCAAATTCCGTTTCACGACCCCTCTTTGACGCCTGTTTGGAGATTCCTTGCGGAAAGGCGGCTGCCCGTACTCATCCACTTTGGACTTCTGGGTCACACGGGAGGCATTGTGCACCACATGAATATTAACCCGCTCTCCATTTTCAACGTAGCCCGGGAGTATCCCGATATCCCGTTCATCATTCCGCACTTTGGGGCCGGTTATTTTCAGGAGCTGCTTCATCTGTGCTGGGGTTGCCCGAACATTTACATCGATACTTCCGGCTCCAACCAATGGATGCGCTGGACGCCATACGAGCTGACTCTGGAAACGCTCTTCCGCAAAACGTACGAATTAATCGGACCCAAACGTATTGTATTCGGAACGGATTCCGGCAGCTTTCCGAGAGGCTACGTTTACCGGTATTTGCAGGATCAGGTCCGCGTCTGCCGGGAGCTCAGGTTTAGTGAAGAGGACATCGAAAGCATATTCGGCAACAACGCCAGGAGGCTTTTGAACTTATTGTCATGAAGGCATTTCAAGATACTTGTAAGGTAAATCGTACAAATGTAGGGGAGAGGGACTACGATGAGAAAGCATTCCAGGCAAGAGGTTCAAAAGATTACGGGAAAAGCGGCACTGCTTTCTGCGCTCTCCCTGAGCGCCCTGACGGTATTGTCCGGCTGCTCCGGCTCGGGGGCTGCGCAAGCGGACAACGCGAAGCCCGTCGCCGAAGCTCCGAAAGGAGCCCAGCCCACAGCTTCCGACGAGAAAATCACGATTGAATATTGGCAGTACGAATTTCCGGCAAAAGTCGAGCTGGTGAATAAATTGATCCAGGATTTTCAAAAAACGCATCCGAATATTACTATCAAGCATACGAATTTTCCTTATGATCAATACAACGAAAAGGTAGCTACGCTCGTTCCGGCAGGAAAGGGGCCGGATGTGATCAACCTTTACTATGGTTGGCTGCCTAAATATGTGTCTTCCGGTTATTTGCAGCCGCTGCCGGAGAGCGAGTTTTCGGAAGCGAAGGTCAAAGCGGAGTTTTTTCCTTTTGTCGATGCGGCTAAGCTGAACGGTAAATATTACGCTATTCCCACGGCAGTACGGACGCTGGGTCTCTTTTACAACAAGGACCTGTTTACGAAAGCGGGTCTGGATCCGAGCAAGCCTCCGGCTACCTGGGAGGAGCTGATTACTTATGCAAAAAAGCTGACGGAGACCGATAAAAACGGCCAGTTCGTTGTGGAAGGACTTGCCTGGCAGCCGGGCGCCCAGCTTCATCATTGGTTCCGCGATGCCCTGATTTATCAGGCGGGAGGCAAGGATATCAGCGAGGATCGCCGCAAGCTGCTGTGGAACGACTCACTGGCAGGACTCGAGGCGTTCAGTTATCTTGTCGATCTGGCGGTTAAGCATAAGGTCGGCATCAACGGTTTTTATAACGATGATATTACCGCATTCAAAGGCGGCCACGCAGCGATGAATGTAGACGGTTCCTTCCAGCTCGGAAGCATCAAGAGGGATGCGCCGAACTTGAACTATGCTATCGCGCCGCTCCCTTCCTACAAATCGAAGGCGACGCAAGCGTCCTTCTGGGCGAATGCGATTCCGAAAAATGTGGAGGGCAAGAAGCTGGAGGCGGCGACCGAATTCCTGAAGTTTCTGACAAGCAAGGAGGTTCAGGAGCAGTGGGTGGAAAAAATCGGCGAGCTGCCTGCGAAGAAGGAAGTTGCCTTGCAGGAAAAATATACGAAGGATGAAAAGCTTGGGCCGTTCATCGAACAGCTTTCCGTCGCCAACTCCCACTTCTTTGTAGATGAAAAGCTGGAAAGAGACTACTTCACGCAAGCGGTTGATCAAATACTCCTGAATAAAACAGACTACAAGACAGCCTTCGATGAGCTGGTGGCCAAAACCCAGAAGCTGTATGACGATTACTGGGCGAAGCAGGACAAGAAGTAAGGTTCGGGGAGAGGTGAATTCCAATGGAAAAAGCCGAATCGCTGCCTGCAGTAAAACCGGAGGTTGCAGCGCCGAAGGGACTTAGCGTGAAACAGCAGAGGTACCTGTTTATTTACGGATGCCTGATCGTGCCGCTTATTTTCTTTATTACGATCCGCATTGCGCCGATTCTGTACTCATTTAATATCAGCTTGCGGGAATGGGATATGCTTTCCGAGGATAAGCCGTTTGTCGGCCTAGCCAATTTCGTGACGCTGTTTCAAGACGAAGTATTTTTGTCCGCTTTGCGGAACACGTTCGTGTATGTGCTTGTAGGCGTTCCGGGGCAGTTGATCGCCGGGCTTTCGATAGCTCTGCTGCTGCAGAGCATTACCCGCTTTCGCGGGTTGTACCGCGTCGTTTATTTCATTCCCTATGTGACCAGTATTGTGGCGGTCAGCTGGGTATTCCGGTGGATATTGATGAGAAACGGGATTGCCAACGCGCTGTTTCTGGAGCTTGGGTTATCACCGCAGCTGTTTCTCGGTTCTCCCTCTCAAGCGATTTATTTGATCATTTTGGTTATCATTTGGCAGGCGGTCGGATTTCAGATGCTGATTTTCCTGGCTGGGCTGCAACATATTCCGGCCCTGTATTATGATGCTGCTGCTATCGATGGAGCGGGGGCATGGCAGAGGTTCCGTCATATTACGCTGCCGCTGCTAAACCCGGTCATCGTATTTTCAGTCGTCATCGGCAGCATCGGCTTTCTGCAAACCTTTACACAGGTGTTGAGCATGACGGACGGCGGGCCGCTGAATTCCACTTTATCTTTAGTGCTGCACATTTACAATCTTGCCTTCAAGCATTTTAAAATGGGGGAAGCCGCCGCCGCTACGGTTGTATTGTTCGCCTTCATCCTGGCTTTATCTTTGTTGCAATTAAAACTGCTGAATAAAAAAATCGAATATTAATAAGGAGCGTTCGTTATGAGCCTATCCCTCAAGAGGACGTCCGCTGCCGCAGGCATCCATCCGGTTTATTGGCTTCGCGCCGCACCTTACGTGATTCTTGCCGCCGGTGCCATTATGATGCTGTTCCCGTTCTTGTGGATGCTTGCGACCTCTCTCAGAGAGCCTAAAGACTTGTTCACGCTCAACCTTATTCCCAGTCCGGCCACCTTGAGCAATTATGCGCAGGTATTCGTGAAGGCACCCTTCGCGAAGTGGATGCTGAACAGCTTCATTATAGCTGGGCTGACCACCGTTAGCGTTTGCTTTTTTGACACTGTGATCGGTTACATTATGGCTAAATTTTCTTTTCATGGGAAAAAGATTATTTTTATAGCCATCTTAAGCACATTAATGGTGCCGACGGAGATGCTGATCATTCCTTGGTATCTTCTATCGGTCAAGTTGAACTTGGTCGATACATATTCGGGAATTTTGTTCCCGGGTCTCATTTCCGCTTTCGGCATTTTCCTGATGAAGCAGTTTATGGAGTCCGTGCCTAATGACCTGCTGGATGCGGCGAGAATCGACGGCATGAGCGAATGGGGAATTCTGGTGCGGATTGCAGTCCCGCTGATCAAGCCTGCCTTGGCGACGCTTTGCATTTTATCCTTTCTGGGCAATTGGAATTCTTTTATCTGGCCTCTTATTGTGACCCAAACGAAGGAAAATCTGACGGTGCCTGTCGGCCTCGCCCTATTTTCCAGTGAACTTAAGGACAGCAGCGGGTGGGTACTGATCATGACGGGCGCCTGCATATCGATTACTCCGTTGATTCTTATTTTTCTTGTCTTTCAAAAACAAATTATTCGCGGAGTCGCACTGACCGGGCTGAAGTAAAAATAAGGGAATTCGTTGTGCATGAAAAAAGTATTGAAATGCGTATTAATCCTAGTATAATACCTGATATAAGTCGATTTACACAGCTAGTCTACCGGACAACTGGGGACGGATCATTCTTAAGAACACTTTTCTTGGGATGCTCTGTCTCTTTTTTGTAGTGCAGCAATGAATAGAAGGGCTTTTATTCATGGGGATCGGTAAGAAGCCGGGGGAGATCAGAAAGCAGAAGGGATGCATGGACAAGCGGAGATGATAGATAGAAACAAGCTTCAATGGATTTTTTTTGATGTGGGTGATACCCTGGTGGATGAATCGCTGCCGTTTCAGAGCAGCATCGAACAATTTGTGCGCTATGCGGGCCTATTGGGTTATACGGTATCCGAGAAAGCTGTAAAAGATGGATTGACGGAGGCTTACACGTCGTTCAGTACCAGGCCGATGTGGCAGGTCATGGAAGCGTTGATTCCTTCCGAAGAAGCACGCATTCAAATACGGGGTCAAATGAAATATGAGAAGCACCTGGAGCAGCCTTTTCCCGAAGCAAAAGAGGTGCTGTTCCGCTTGGCCGAGCACTATAAAATCGGGATTATTGCCAATCAAAGCATAGGCACCTCCGATCGTCTGGAGAACTACGGCTTGCTCCCCTACATTTCCGTCGTATGCTCTTCCGCAGAGGCGGGGCTGTCCAAGCCCGATCCGAAGTTTTTCCATATGGCATTGGAGGAAGCGAAATGTTCACCGGAGCAGGCGGTTATGGTAGGCGATCGGATTGACAACGATATTCTGCCGGCGCAAGCGCTGGGGATGGGCACGGTTTGGGTGAGACAGGGTTATGCCAGGGAACAGCGTATACCTTTATCGGGCATGGCGCCGGATATTATTATAAACCGGCTGTCTGAAATTGTAGGAGCCTTGATAAGGCGTTAATATCCGGACGGAAGCTCGAAAGCGGGCTTAAATAAAGCGGGGCTGTCCCGGAAGTCATGATCATGACTTCCGGGACAGCCCCATAAGTTATGTCTTGGTTCTCTATTTTTCCAGTACGATATCTTGCAAAGTAATGGCCCATTGTGTAGAGCTTTCGAAAAACCCGGGTTGAGGTGTGAATAAAACTACGAATTATGGACCGTCACAGAAAAAAATGAATAATCTGATTATTTTATCCTTTACATAAAATATGGAATTATATATAATAATTTCATCAACGCAAGCGTATGCATTATAAAGTGAAGGATGTAGGGGAGTATGCCGATTACAACAAAGGATATTGCGCGAATTGCAAACGTAAGTCAATCTACAGTATCACGTTGCTTAAATAATAGTCCTACAATTTCAGAGGAAACCAAGAAGAGAGTACTGCAAATCGCCCAACAAAACGGCTTTCAATTCAATGCTAACGCAAGAAGTTTGAGTACTAACAAAACGCACACGATAGGCGTCATTTTTCCGAGAATTTTGCTTGACTACGGGTTTGATATTAATTTCAAATCCTGGCAAGATGAGTTGATGGAAAATCTGGAACGTCTAAACCTAGACGTCATCGTATCCTTATTTGAGAATAGATTTACGAAGCAAAATAATATTAAAAAGCTAATTACGGGAAGAAAAGTTGATGGGCTCATTATTTTGCAACCGGAGTTAGATCGTGACACCGTAGCTTTTTTGGAGAAAATGAATGTCCCTTATGTTTTTTGCAAGTATTTGCCTGATATTTACAAAACCGAGGAAGTGGATTTTGTTTATGTGAATCAATTTAAAGGAGGGTATTTGGCTTCCGAACATCTGTTGAATCTAGGACATAAAAATATTTTGTGTATTTCCGCAAATGTTGGAGGCGATGAGTTTAGATTAAGAACGGAAGGTTTTAAATCGGCTTTCACCGATCATGGTCTTGAGTTTGATGATAAGATGTTGTTTTTTGGAGATACAACTTTTAAGTCGGGTTATCAGGTTATTAAGGAAAACGAAGGAGTATTAAAAGAAATTACGGCTATCTTTGCTCAAAATGACTTGATGGCGTTAGGCGTAATCTCAGCATTGAAGGATCGGGGAATTGATGTGCCGAACGATATTGCGGTGGTCGGTTACGATAATATCGAGATCTGTGAATTTTTCAAACCACATTTAACCACAATCCATCAACCTACTAAAGAACTTGCGGAGTTAACTTGTGGTCGATTAGTAGCGCTGTTAAACTCCAAGAAGTCAAACGTAAAACAAAAAACAGTAATTGAACCTAAATTAGTCATTAGAGAATCATGTGGCAGTCAAATAAGCCGAACATAACATCCTACTTCTTGTTATTTAAAATCAGGTGTAATCTTTTAATTTTTTTGAATATAATGCAACCGTATGCGTCATAGTATACAGTGCTGCATTTACTTTTTTCAGATTTATGCATACGGTTGCTTAAAATCATACATGCGTTTGAATTTGATACTAAGAAAGGATGTTGAGTGTGGAGAAATGGTTAGAGGGAAAGATATGTATGGTTACCGGGGCTGCCAGAGGAATGGGAAAGGCATTAGCCATGAAGTATGCCGAACATGGAGCCAATGTTGTATTGATGGATGTAAACAAGGAAAGCGTTGAAGCAGCTGCAAAAGAAATCGAAGCCCTGGGGGTACAAGCATTGCCTCTCAAGGTAGATGTAACTTCTTCGCTAGAGATTAATCACGCATTGGATGAAGTTGAATCCAGGTTCACAGCAATTGACGTATTGGCAAATTGTGCCGGCATCTCTACCTCCAGTTTGATCCTGGATGTTGAAGAAGAAGAATGGGATCGAGTTTTCAATGTGAATTTGAAATCGGTTTATTTACTCAGCAGACGTGTAGCAAAAAATATGATTAACAACAACGTTAAAAACGGGAAAATTATTACAATTTCATCTCAAGCCTCGAAGATTGGCGAACTTGGAAACGGGCCGTATAGCGCTTCAAAAGCAGGGGTAAATTCGCTAACCCAGGTGCTTGGTCTGGAACTAGCGGAATATGGGATTGCGGTCAATGCCGTTTGCCCCGGCTATGTAAATACCGAAATGATCCAGCAGGTGTTCCAAAAGAGAGGACCGATCGAGGGGATGACGCCAAAAGAATATGAAGAAACATTAACAAGTCAGGTGCCGATGAAGAGAATGGCGGAGCCTGAAGAAATAGCAGAATTTATGCTGTTTTTAAGCAGCGAGAAAGCAAATTATATTACGGGAGTATCATTGACCATTGCCGGTGGAAAAACAATCATTTGATGGAGAAGGAGTGATCGTAGTGCGACTCTGCCTTGTGACAGATTCACTGGGGAACATGTCTTTTATAGAAATGCTTGCTGCATCCGCATCTTTAGGCTATGAGTCTTTAGAGTTTGCATGTGGTAATTGGTCGAAAGCACCCCATATAGACTTAGATGAACTTCTGGAGAGTGAATTGAAACGAGATAAATTTGTAAGCGCTGTCAAAGTTGAGGGGCTTGAAATAGAAGCATTGAATTGTTCTGGTAATCAATTAGCCCCAAATGAAGAAGGAAGGGCACATCAGGTAGTAGTGGAAAAAACCTTTAGACTCGCGGAACTGTTGGGAGTAAAAACGATTGTTATGATGTCTGGACTTCCAGGTGGAGGTCCGAAGGATACAATCCCTAACTGGATCACAACGAGCTGGCCGCCATTGACTACAGAAGTTCTGAACTGGCAATGGAATGAAATCGCATTCCCCTATTGGGAAAAAACGGTGAAGCAAGCAAAAGAACATGGGATCGAAAAGATTGCTTTAGAAAATCATGGGTGTCAGCTGGTTTATAATCCGCAGACGCTGTTCAAATTAAGAAACCAGGTGGGAGAAATGGTTGGAATGAACCTTGATCCAAGCCACTTGTTTTGGATGGGAGGAGATCCAATTTTAGCTGCAAGACATTTAGGAGCTGCGATTTATCATATTCATGCCAAAGACGTACGTATTGAAAGAGGATTCGTTGGAACGGACGGGGTTCTTGATACAAGAACGATAGATCGTTTTTTTGAGCGTTCATGGAATTACGTAGCTTTGGGCTATGGGCATGATGTTCATTGGTGGAGTGAATTTTTTACGGTGGTTAGAATGATGGGTTACGATGGACCCATAAGTCTTGAGAATGAAGATTTAAGTATGGATCAACTAACTTCGGTAAAGAAATCTACTAAAGTATTGCAAGAAGCGATGCCGCGGGATTTTGATTCTGCTAGAGGAGTAGGCTTACTATGAAATTTTCTATCTGCAGCTGGACATTTGGAAATGAGCCCATCGAAAAGGTCATGAAATTTGTATCTGAGACAGGTTATGACGCTATTGAAATCCGTGCAGCAGTGAATGAATATAATTGGAAGGAACTTTTACGCCTATCGAAGGATTTGTCTTTAGACATCGGAGGATTAACTGGAGATACCGGCTGGCCTTGTGAAGAGCAGGATTTGGCTAATCGAAGTGCGGCTCATCGTCAGCGTGCTGTTGAATATTTCAAACGGCAAATAGAAGCGGTGAAAGAAGTCGAAGGCAGCTATCTTGTTGTATGCCCCTCGGCTGTAGGGAAAACAGCTTTGATGGGAAATCCGGGGGAAGATTGGAAATGGGCGGTTGATTCCGTTCAAAAATTAACAGATCAAGCAAGTGAATGGGATGTCACACTGGTAATCGAGCCTTTAAATCGTTATGAAAGCTGTATAGTGAATACAGCGGAGCATGCCTTGCAATTTGTTCAAGAGGTGGGGCATCCCAACGTAAAAACGTTATTGGATTCCTATCATATGAACGTGGAAGAAAAAGATATGGAAACGCCGTTCTTCACCGTGAAAGACCATTTGGAAATCCTTCATGTTGCAGACAGTAACCGGCAGGCGTTAGGAAGAGGCCATATCAACTTTGCTCCATTTGTATCCGGTATCCAAAAGGCTGCGTTTAACGGAACGGTTGTTGTTGAATGTTGTGCTCCTGGTGCCAATCCTTTTCAAGCTGATAAGGGACATCCTGCGATGGAATGGATCTATACCTATGCGACGGAATCGCTCGCGTATTTAAAGAAACACTTCAGATCGTAATGCACAATCCTATCTCAATTAAGGGGGATTTATCCATGAAGGCGAAAAGAAATCTGGTCATGTTGTTTACCTTGTTTTGTTTGGCGCTGATTTTCTCCGGTTGTTCGAGTGATGCATCCAATTCGGGGACCCCATCCGCTGCCTCATCTGAAACCCCGGCAAAAAATAAAAGAAAGTGGTAGGTGTTTTAATCGGGGATTTCAGCGCACAGTTTCATGCATACATCATGGATGGAATGAAGGTGGAGGCCAAAAAATATCCCGATGTTCAATTTGTTTACGTAGATGGAAAGTTCGACTCCACGGTTCAATTGGGTCAGGTTGAGAACTTTATTGCCCAAAAAGTGGATGCCATCATTTTCGTACCGGGAGATAGTGAAGGTTCTAGGCCGGCTGTGGATTTAATCGCCAAAGCAGGAATTCCTCTGATCAATGTAAACACCAAAGTACCGAATGCCGACCAGGTTGCTGCTTACGCATATGCAGGTTCCAGTTCTGTAGAATCCGGAGAAATCTTGATGGAAGCAATGGCCGAAGTTATGGGTGGAAAGGGTAATATGATTGAATTGCAAGGCTGGTATGGTCATGAACCTCAGATCGAAAGACACCAAGGTATTGCAAATATTCTTAAAAAGCATCCTGACATTAAAGTTCTTGCAGAGGATTCCGGTAAATGGAATAGAGAAGAAGGCATGAAGAAGGTTGAGAACTGGATTCAGTCAGACTTAAAAGGCAAATTTAATGCAATTGTTGCTCATAACGATGAAATGGCGGTCGGAGCTGTAAAAGCACTTGAAGATGCCGGTTTACTGGAGCAAGTTGTAGTTGGAGGCATTGACGCAACACCTGACGCTTTAAATATGTTGAAAGCAGGTAAACTGAAAGTTACTGTGTTTCAGGATGCTTTTGGTCAAGGCGCCAAAGGTGTGGAACTTGCTGTTAAAGTACTGAATGGTGAAAAACTGGAAAAAGAATATATTATTCCTTATAAACGTGTCAAACCTGAAGAAGCCGATAAATATCTTGCCATTTACGGCAAAAAGTAAACTTTATACTTACTATAAAAAAATAGGATAGGTACCAACCGCTTCATGTTGGTACTTGTCCTCCTGAAATGAGGGAATAGGATGCAAGAACAATATGTACTGGAAATGGAGCATATATCCAAAACATTCCCGGGCGTACGGGCTTTAGAAGACGTAAGTTTTAAAGTTAGGAAAGGAACCGTACATGCTTTGATGGGTGAGAATGGAGCGGGAAAGTCTACACTCATGAAGATTTTAGGGGGCATATACTGGCCTGAAACCGGACGGATCAAGTTAAGGGGCAAAGAAATTGGGATGCTCACTCCTAGAGATTCTCTGAAGAACGGAATTTCTATGATACACCAGGAGTTAACTTCTGTTTATGATATGACCGTTGCAGAAAATATTTTTTTAGGAAGAGAACCTCTTTTCGCAAAATTTTGGGTAAATGAGAAAAAATTAAACGAGGACACCCGTCATTTATTAGAAAGCTTAGAAATTTCGATTGACCCGAAAACGAAAATGAAAGACCTCTCCATTGCAAGAATGCAGCTGGTCGAGATTGCCAAAGCGATCTCTTACAATTCCGAAATCATTATTATGGATGAGCCAACCTCGGCAATTACGGACCGGGAAGTTGCTCATTTGTTTAAGATCATACGCTCACTTACGAATAAGGGAGTATCCATTATTTATATTTCCCATAAAATGGACGAAATCTTTGAGATTGCTGACGAAATTACGGTGTTAAGAGACGGGGAATTGGTAGATAGTAAACACGTAAAAGAACTGACCCAACAAGATTTAATTTCCATGATGGTTGGCAGGGAGTTGAAAGAGCTGTTTCCCAAGAAGGAGGTTAGGATTGGGGAGAAGGTCTTAGAGGTAAAAAATCTGTCTTTAAAAGGAAAATTTAATAATATCTCATTCCAACTCCGAAAAGGAGAAATACTTGGTATTGCAGGCTTGATGGGATCAGGAAGATCAGAAGTCATGGAAAGTCTTTTCGGACTCGCTAAACCGGATGAAGGGGAAATATTTTTCCATGGTAAAAAAGTGGATATTAAATCTCCAGAAGACGCAAAAAAAAATGGATTGGCATTTATTACTGAGGATAGGAAATTAACAGGACTGTTTCTACCCCATTCTGTAAAAGACAATATGATCGCAGCCAGTTTGGAAAAATATACAAAGGGAATGTTCATGAATGAAGGGAAGATCAGAAATGAATGCAATAAACAAAG
>NZ_BCPS01000085.1:0-10295 GCF_016586185.1 Paenibacillus sp. EPM92 | reverse complement strand
AACAAAGGGAGCTCTTGGGGGTTAAAACACCTGATATTAACCAGAAAGTTAAAAATTTAAGTGGGGGAAATCAGCAGAAAGTATTAATTGCGAAATGGCTTTTAACGGATGCTGAAGTCATCATCCTGGATGAACCTACAAGGGGAGTTGACGTAGGAGCGAAGTCAGAAATACATGCTCTAATGGGTAAATTGGTCGAGGAAGGCAAAGCTGTCATTATGATTTCCTCTGAGATGCCGGAAGTGCTAGGGATGAGCGATAGAATTATTGTGATGCACGAAGGTAAAATTTCTGGAGAATTATCAAGAGCAGAAGCTAACCAAGATAAGATTATGAAATATGCAACCGGATTCGTGAATTGAAACACTTACATGTATCATCAACGGCTGAAAATAAATGAATGAGTTAGGAGTGCATGATATGGCAACCCCCAAAATAGAGGCATCCAATATGGAAATCCCCAATAAGCAGTCATTATTTGATATTAAAAAATTGCTGCATATTCTTAATAAGTTCACGATTTTCTTTATCCTGCTGGCCATGGTGATCATATTGTCGATCATTGAGCCGAACTTCCTTACGTCAGTGAACTTGCTGAATATTGTCAGACAGATTACTTTGATTGCCATTATAGGGTTCGGCTTGACGATGATCATTATAACAACCGGTATTGATTTATCTCCAGGGTCAATCGTAGCCATTGTATCCGTAGCATCAGCCATGTACGCGCATCCCGGCGAATATCCTTTGGTAGTATCCATTATCGTGGGGCTTTTACTTGGTGTTGCAGCAGGATTGATTAATGGATTAATTGTCTCTAATTTGAAAATACCCGCTTTTATCGTTACGTTAGGCATGATGATATCTGCCAGAGGGGTTTCCTATATATTCAGCGATGGGCATCCTATTACAGGTTTTTCAAAAGATTTCGATTTTATTGGCAGAGGATATGTATTTGGAATTCCTTTCATGATCTATGTGCTGGTGTTGGTCGGGATCGTGTCTCATATCATCCTTAGACATACCCGACTCGGGAAAAGCATCTACGCGATCGGCGGGAATGAACAGGCCGCGGTTGTATCCGGTATCAATGTGAAAAGAACCTTGTTGTTTGTATATATGTACGGCGGTTTAATGGCAGGCGTAGCCGGCATTATGTTGGCTTCTCGAATCGGGGCGGGACAGCCAACCGCCGGTTTGGGGTATGAATTGGATGCCATCGCGGCTGTAGTCATCGGTGGAACAAGTTTGATGGGCGGCGTTGGTACGATCGTCGGAACCTTAATAGGAGCTCTCATCATCGGTGTTTTAAATAACGGAATGGATTTGATGCATGTGTCCGGGTATTGGCAGCAGGTATTGAAGGGAGTAATTATTGTAGGGGCCATCATACTGGATAAATATAGAAATCAATAAAGAATGAACAAGGAGGGGAAAATCATGGCCAATACAAGTAAAAGAAGAGACTATAGCCTTACTGGACCGGAAAACAGGAAGGCCGAGGAAAAGGGACTTGCCGCTGCGGAGTGGTACACTTGTCCGATTCCTCGTCAACGGTTGAAGGAGCTGATGAAGCGAAAGGACGGACCGGCCATACGCGATACGCTAATCTGGTTCGCTACTCTTATTGGCTTGGGGGTTGCTGCGTATTATTCATGGGGGACTTGGTGGGCGATTCCGGCATTCTTTCTTTACGGCGTCGTATACGCTTTGCCCGGCAATTCGCGGTGGCACGAATGCGGTCATGGAACCGCCTTCAAGACGCCTTGGATGAACGAAGTCCTTTACCAGATCTCCTCATTCATGTGCTTGTTTCCGGCGACGCCTTGGCGATGGAGCCATGCCCGACATCATACCGACACCATTATCGTCGGCCGCGATCCCGAGATTGTCGCCGAGAGGCCGCCAATCTGGCGCATCATACTCATGGAAATTTTTCGTTTGCATGGCGGACCACGAGACCTCAAAAGGGTGATCTTACATTTCTTTGGCAAAATGGACAAAGAGGAAGAGAGCTATATTCCTGTCTCAGAGCGCAGAAAAGTGTGTTGGGAAGCGCGTGTATGGGTATTCATCTTTCTGGCGGTCATAGCTTCATGTGTTTATATGCAAAGCATACTGCCAGCCATGTTTATCGGTCTTCCGACATTTTATGGCTTCATCGGGGTTCTCATTACCGGGTTTATTCAACATTTGGGTCTAAGCGAAGATGTGCTTGATCATCGTTTAAACACGCGTACCGTCTATATGAACCCGATTTTCAGGTTCCTTTATTGGAACATGAACTATCACGTAGAGCATCATATGTTCCCGATGGTTCCGTATCATGCTCTGCCAGCCTTGCATGAAGAGATGAAACCTGACTGCCCGGCGGCAAGCCCTAGCACTTGGGCAGCCGTCAAGGAGGTTTTCACAGCGCTGCGGAAACAGCGAAAAGACCCCACGTATACGATTGTACGCCCTCTACCCAGCACGGCGCGCCCGTATCGGTATGGTCCGCATCCGTTTGGAACGGTGGCAGGGATAGAGGTTGATCCTATTTGGAGGGAATCCGTATGAATCATGAGAATTGGATTGAATCATGTGCGGTCGACGATATCGACGAGGAGGACGTCATCCGTTTTGATTATGGTGAAAAAACTTTCGCGATCTATCGTACGGACAAGGACGAATTTTACGCGACCGACGGCTACTGCACCCACGAAAAGTTTCACTTGGCAGATGGCCTGGTGATCGGCACCCAAATTGAATGCCCTAAACATAATGGACGATTAGATTTTATAACGGGCGAAGCAAAACGCGCACCTATCTGTGTGAAGATTAAGACTTATCCGGTTAAGGTTGAAGCAGGAAAGGTTTTTATAAAGATGGACTAGGGTCTTGGGACATGAAATTACAAAAGTGAGGGCTGCCGCGGTCACGGCAGCCCTCTTTCCGGCGGGAGGACATGGGCCAAACATTTAAAAATATATTGACACCGCTTCCAAAACAGATTTAGAATGGAAGGAGTTGGTGATATTTTTTAGAAACAAATTAGATCGATCTAAATGCAGGTGATTCCGGTATTTTAACCTTCGGGCTTAACACTTGATGTTTTTAGATCGATCTAAAAATAGAAAGCTTTAACACATCAAAGGTGGGATAACATTGCTGGAATTATTCCTGAATAAGCCAAAGCAAATGGAACTAAGAAGTATGGAAGCATTACCGGCCTTGAAGGACGACGAAGTGAAGATCAGATTGGTGTATGGCGGGATTTGCGGTTCGGATCTTAGTGTGTTTCTGGGGAAATTGACGCATGCTTCTTATCCGCTCCGACCGGGACATGAGCTGCTTGGGCATATCATCGAGGCGGGAAAGAACGTTCCTTACGAGTTGGGGACAAGGATTATCGTCCAGCCTAATTCATACTGCGGTGAATGCGTAAACTGTCTGAACGGCCAAACCAATATTTGTCCGGAGAAGAAGTCGCTGGGCGTGACCGTTAACGGCGGCTTCTCCGAGCAATTTATTATTTCATCGAAGTATGTCATGCCGGTTCCCGACGATCTTCCCGATGAAAGAGCGGTTCTGGTAGAGCCGTTTGCCGTCATTGTGCATGCGTTCAAGAAGGTTCACATAACGAAGGGGACAACCGTTGCTGTTCTCGGGTGTGGAAACGAAGGCATGCTCGCCGTCGCCTTGGCCCATTATTTGGGCGCCGACGTTACGGCGATGGACATCAATCCCATCAAACTGGAGCTCATTAAAACGCTTGGCGACATCAGGGTGATTCACCCGGATGAACTGAAAGGGGAAACGTTTGATATCGTTGTTGAGGCAGCCGGAGCGCAAAGTGCGTTCGAGAACGGGCTGCGGCTTGTGAGGCCAGGGGGGCAAATGATTCTGATCGGACTCACGCCAGAGGCAACCATTCCGGTCATCCGTGTAGTAAGAAGCGAAATCACCTTGTATGGATCGATCATCTACAACATTCCCGATGACTTTCAGCACGCGATGGAATACTTAAGAGATACAAACTTTAACGTCCAGCCGATCGTATCCAAAATCATCCCATTCACCGACTATAAACATGCGTTCGAGGATGCGTTGTCCGGCAACTATGGGAAGGTTGTGTTGGATTTCAAGAAAAATCCTGTATAATTAGTTTAAACCGTTAGTGGAAAAGGTGAGAACTATGAAGCAGGAAAGAGGATCTCGTGTAACCTTGCAGCAGGTGGCCGATCATGCCGGGGTATCGCGGGCAACCGCCTCATTAATCGTACGAGGCAGCAATCTGGTAGCCGAGCGTACACGTAAGAAAGTGCTCGAGTCGATGAAGGAGCTGGGTTATGTATACGATCGCGTTGCCGCGAATTTACGTTCCCGCAACTCATCGACAGTCGGTCTTATCATCACGGAAATTGGCAACCCTTTCTTCTCGGAGCTTCTGGTTGGTGTCCATCAGGAACTGGATACCAAAGGGTATACGGTGATTCTGGGTACTACGTTTGAGTCCGCAGAAAAGCAGGATCAGCTCTTGTCCAAGATGTTGGAGTACAGGGTAGGCGGGGTTATTATGAGCCCTGTTTCAGGAAGCTCCCCGGCTGTCATCGACCGGTTGAAACAATGGGATATTCCTGTGGTCCTTGTAACCAAGGAACCGGCCAACTCGAACTCCGATTATGTCGGAATAGATAACGTGCTTGGAGGAAAGTTGGCTGTCGATTATCTCATTGAGAAGGGGCACCGCAGAATTGCTTTTCTTGGCGGTCCTTCTGAATCCTCCGCAAGGATGGATAGACAACGAGGCTATATACGCGCTCTGCAGCAAGCTGGTTTGCCGTTTGACGATTCATTGGTTGTGACCAGTGCTGCCACACGACAAGGCGGAAGGGAAGCACTGCAGCAGGTCCTTAATCAGCCGAATCCTCCTACGGCGGTATTCTGTTATAACGATGTCGTCGCATTCGGTGTCATGCTGGGCTTGAAGGAAGCCGGCTTGATGCCAGGTCGTGATCTGGCGGTGGTCGGCTATGACAATATTGAAGAGGCGGCGATGACGAGCCCGGCTCTCACGACGGTTATGGCTTCACCCATTCTTGTCGGTACTAATGCGGCGAATCTGCTTCACAAACGGATTATGGGTAATGAAGACCATGTTCAGCGTATTATTTTAAAGCCGGAACTTGTTATTCGCGAATCGTGCTCGATGTGAGCATGAACATCGTGTAAAGCAAACATGCAGCTCGTCAGTTCACCCGGATGCAGCTGTATTTTACCTGCCTGATTTAGATCGATCTAATCTTTGTTTTAATTCAATATGAAAGGAGTGAGCATGGTGGAGAAACCCTATTTAGTCGTCGTGAACGGCCCTAACTTGAACAGGTTAGGTCTCCGCTTACCTGACCTATACGGTAGTCAAACCTTAAGCGATGTCATTCAGCTTGTTCGCTCCGTTGCAGACACTTATAGAGTCGAAGTTCGAGATATTCAATCCAACCATGAGGGCGCTTTGATCGATTTCCTACAGGAGCACGGTCCGGGCGCCATGGGCATCATTATAAATCCCGGGGCGCTAGGCCATTACGGGGTTGCATTGAGGGACTGCTTGGAGGATATTAAACGGCCGACCATCGAAGTGCATATCACCAACGTTCACAAGCGTGAGACATTCCGGCATCATCTCGTATTATCCGCGGTCGTTACGGGACAAATTGTTGGTCTTGGCGTCGATGTGTACCGGTATGCCGCAGAAGCGCTCTGCAATCGAATGAAGCGGGAAGAGGCAGGGGGGCAGCCTTAATGCGGCAAAGCTTACACGATTTCATGCGGGTGGGTATCGTACAATTCATGGCGTTTCCTCAATCGAAATCCAGTGAACATTATGTGCGCACCATTTCTACTATTATTGAGGATGAATTTTTCGACGCTATTGAGATCACCTCCGCTCCCGATCCGGAAACGGCCGATCAGGTTAAACAATTGCTGCAAAGCTCCGGTGTTACAGTGGGCTTTAGTGCGCATCCGGTTTTATTGGGGAATCAAGGAAATCTCAATGCGATGCAGGACGAGAAAAGGAAACGGTCGATTGAGCTGGTGAAAGGAGCTATTGATCAAGCCTATCATCTTGGGGCGGCAAATCTAGCTTTGATGTCGGGGAAAGATCCCGGTCCTGCATGTAGAGAGCGATCGGTCGGATACTTCATTGAATCGATTCAAGACATTTGCAATTATGCGCGTTCCAAAGGCGATTTGGAAATTTTGTTGGAACCGTTCGATCATCAAACGGATTTCCGCTGCTTAATCGGACCTTCCGAATTGGCTGTTGAAGTCGCACAAGAGGTTCGGAAAGTCGATCCTACATTTGGTCTAATGGTTGATCTTAGTCATTTGCCAATGCTGGGCGAATCTCCGTCCGAAGCTTTAACCGCGACAAGAGATTACCTCAAGCATGCGCATATGGGGAACTGCTTGATCCGTAATTCGAATGACCCCTTGTATGGCGATAAACATCCTCGTTTCGGATACCCGGACAGCGAGATCGGCATTTCAGAATTAGCAGAATATCTTCGTGCGTTGCTTGATATAGGCTACTTACAGGAAGGGAGAAACCGCACGCTTTCATTTGAAATCAAGCCCGCTCCTGGAGAATCCTCGGAGGTGCTTATTGCACAAGCGAAACGCACTCTACGAGCTGCTTGGCAGCAGGTATAGGAAATCTTTTTGGGGGGGTGGGGAGACATTGGACAATTTGAAGGTTCGAAATATTTATTGCGTAGGGCGTAATTATTATTCCTTTGCGAAAGAGATGGGAAATGCGATTTCGGAAAGTCCGATCATCTTTTTGAAGCCCACGCATTCGTTGGAGCCCATGAACGGCAGCGTCATCGCGTTGTCCGGAAAGTATGGAGAAGTGAATGGCGAGGCGGAGATCGTACTCCATATGGGCAAAGACTATGTGCCGGGTATTCAGCTTGAAGAGCTGGTTGACAAAATGACCATTGGCATTGATTTTACTTATCGGAATGTATTGAACGAAATCAAGAAAAAGGGGCAGCCCTGGCTTCCTGCCAAAGGGTTTCGGAGCTCCTGCTCAATCGGCGAATTCCGGGAGATTTCCGGGCAGTCCGACCTGACGAAGGATTTTAGACTGATCAAAAACGGGGAAACATTACAGATCGGGAATATCAAAAATATGATTTTCTCTCTTCAAACATTGATTGATTACATTGCCCTAAACTTCGGCCTAGGAACCGGCGATCTCATTTATACAGGGACGCCCGAGGGGATTGGTACACTGCAAGATCATGATCATTTAGAGATTCAATGGGGAGAAGAAATTCTCGGTTCATGCCAAATTATATTGAAATCATAATGGAAAGGTGGATTTGATATGTCGCTAGAGTTAGCCCTATTAAGCTCGCATGCACCATCGCTTTTGTACGAGGATAAGGTGCCTGACTTTCAGTTGTCGATCGTGGATGCGTTTCATCAACAGCGGGCAAAAATCAAAGCATTAAAGCCGGATGTCCTTGTTCTTATATCCAGCCATTTTCTTACGAATTGGAATCATTATGTGGATGCTACGCCGTTCCATAAGGGCTTTTTGACAGCAAGGGAACACCCGGATATGATCGCAAACATTCCGTTTGATTATCCGGGGGATGAAGAGCTCGCTAATGACTTAGCTGAAGCGGGAAAACAGGCGGGCATCCCTGTAGTTTCATTTAATGAACCAACCTATATATGGGATTATGGTACGCTTGTCCCGCTTCGGTATTATATACCGGATGGAGATATTCCGGTGATCGATCTATCGTGTAATATGTCTGCCAGTCTGGAAGAGACCTATAGGTGGGGGCAGCAAATCGGCAAGGTGCTTCGGGCAAGCAAGAAACGGACTGTTTTTGCCAGCAGCGGAGCGTTATCGCATCATCTCACTCGCGGCCGCTCAAATATGCCTACGATATCCGAGAAGGCATTGGACGACAGATTCATTCAACTTCTCGTAGAAGGCAACTATGTTACCGCCTGGGAAATGCTTCCTCAGTTCTCAGTGGCTGCTGATGTTGAATCTGGAGGAAGACACGTAGCGGCACTATTAGGAGTTTTAGGTCAAGATGAGTTTCATGCTTCCTATTTAGGCTATGCGCAATCATCCGGCAGTGGAAACCCCCACTTTTTCTTTGAACTTAAGTAAACAAGGAGGAGCTTTCTCAATGAAATATTTTGCAGTGATAACGAATATGTTGGATCTGGAAAAGAATCAGAAATACCGCGAGGAGCATTTGGACTATTTAAAGGATCTTAGCAAAAAAGACCATGTATTCGCGAAAGGAAGGTTTTCCGATGCGAGCGGGGGGCTTGTTATTTATAAGGCGGATACGCTGGATGAAGTGCGATTATTCGTTGAGAACGATCCCTTTATTGTTCAGGGTGCACGCACTTATGAAATTCGCGAGTGGGAAATGAAGCTGGTTGAATAACGTTTGTAAAATTCAAGGGAAATCATTGACAACGCTTACAATAAAAGCTTACAATAATACTATTCTTAGATCGATCCAAAAGCGGAACAGTAAAAAAAACTATGCAAACAGAGGGTTGCTCCAAAGTAGATTTAGATCGATCTAAAAATTGTCATATTGCCTTCAATCATCCGGTTTGAAAGCGCTTAATATCTTCTGGAGGTGACCTGGGAACAAGATTGTGGCTTACTGCTGAAGAGAAATCAAGGGGAATCAGTCTTATCGGTTGTCTCCAATCACGTAGTCCTATACTAATGAGCGAGGTGCAATCCATGAAAAAATTATTCATTTTACCGGTAACCGCTATGCTTGTTCTATCCCTGATGGGCTGTGCTCCAAACAATACCCAAACGAATGCAGCCCCCAAAGGGACTGACGCAAGCACGACCAATGCGGGCACGGGTTCAGGCGGCCAAGCAAAAGTGAAGGTCATGAAGATGGCGAGTGCAAACGCCAAAGACCGCTCTTTAACAAGAGGACTTGTTAAGTTCGGCGAAATCGTCGAGAAAGAAACAGGCGGTTCGGTCAAAGTGGAGGTTTTTGCCGATGGGCAATTAGGCGGCGATATTGCCGTATTTGAAGGCATGAAGATCGGATCCATCCAAGGCGCGACCATGTCAACGGGGCCTATCGCTTCATTCGCCAAACGATTCAACGTCTTCGACCTGCCTTTCTTGTTCAAAGATACGGATACGGCCTACAAGGTCCTGGACGGTAAAATTGGCCAGGAGCTATTGAATGATCTGCCTGCTGCGGGCGTCGTCGGATTATCTTATATGGAAAACGGATTCCGTGATCTTACCAATAATAAAAGAGAAGTAAAATCGGTTGACGATGTAAAAGGATTAAAAATCAGAACGCTGGAAAATGAGCTGCATATTGAGCTGTGGAAGACGCTGGGGGCCGTACCTACGCCTATGGCCATTACCGAGTTGTTTACCGCTCTTGAGCAAAGGGTGGTTGACGGACAGGAAAATCCTTCGGGTAACGTGAAGCTCAACAAGTTCTACGAGGTACAAAAATACATAACGAAGACCGGGCATGTCTACAATGCGAGCCCGCTGCTTGTCAGCAATAAATTCTGGGAGCAATTATCCGATAAAGAGAAGGAAGCCTTGAAGAAAGCCGCAACAGAAGCTACGGCCTGGCAGCGCCAGGAGAATCAGAAGGAAACGGCCGACGCGTATGATTTCTTAACGAAGAATAAGATGACGGTCACCACATTGTCACCGGAAGAGAAACAGAAATTTGTTGATAAATTGCAGCCGGTTTACGACAAATACAAGCCAATTATCGGTGAAGATCTCGTTAACAGGTTGTTGGAAGCCGTAAAATAGTTCAGGAACAAGCAGGCTCTTAGGGAGAAATGATTCCTAAGGGCCCTTTAGCAGAAGAACTGGAATCGGAGGAAAGTATGGAAAAGATAACTTCGCTTTCAAAGCTGATTATTAATGTGCTGATGGCGCTGTGTTTAACCGCAATGGCGATCCTCGTATTCGGCAACGTCGTGCTGCGCTATCTCTTTGATTCAGGTATAACGTGGTCGGATGAAATGTCCCGCTTTCTATTCGTATACCTGGTGTTTTTTGGTGCGATTGTAGCGGTAAAAGATAATGAGCATCTTGGCGTCGATACCCTGGTGAAGAAGCTGCCGCCGTTCCTGAAGAGGGTTGTCTATATGGCGAGCAATGCAGTCGTTGTTTACATGCTTTACCTCGTTGGAGAAGGAAGCTGGAAGATGACGCTTCTTAGTGTCCATACGCGCGCTCCGGCCACGCAGCTGCCTCT
>NZ_BCPS01000084.1:0-9179 GCF_016586185.1 Paenibacillus sp. EPM92 | reverse complement strand
GTGTATTTCGTCGGGGTTATTGCCAGCGTCTGCATGGGTATCATTCTGATTTCGAATATTATCCGGGTGAGTATCGACAAAACTTATATCGACAAAGTTTCCCGGGTCGTCGAATCGGAAGAAGAAATCCAGCTAAATAATAGCGAAACGCCAGAGCGGCAGGAGACGAAAGAGATCGGCATGAAGCTCGAAAATCATCAGTTGCATACGGCGGAAGGGGCTGATCGGTAATGACTCCTGTAATCTTCCTTGGTTCTTTATTAGGGGCAATGGCATTCGGAATGCCGATTGCGTTTGCGCTTCTGTTAAGCGGCGTATGTCTCATGATGTACATGGGTATGTTTGACACCCAAATCATTGCTCAAAACCTGATTAACGGTGCAAACAGCTTCCCTTTACTGGCGGTTCCCTTCTTTATTCTGGCCGGTGAGTTTATGAACGCCGGCGGAATATCCCGAAAAATCATACAATTCGCTTTAACCCTGGTCGGACCCATTCGCGGCGGTTTAGGATATGTCTCGATCATTGCCGCCGTCATCTTTGCCGGATTGTCCGGATCTGCAGTCGCCGATACGGCAGCCCTTGGCGCCATCCTGATCCCGATGATGGTCAAAGCGGGCTATGACCGGAATCGCTCCGCCGGATTGGTCGCAGCCGGAGGTATTATTGCACCGGTAATTCCGCCGAGTATCGCTTTTATTATCTTTGGCGTGACAAGCGATGTTTCCATTACAAAGCTATTTTTGGGCGGTATTGTGCCGGGTTTAATGATGGGCGTCGCTCTTGTATTTACCTGGTGGTTAATGGCACGCAAAGAGAAGGCGGAGAAAATGCCGCGCGCCTCGTTTAAGGACATCCTGATCGCATTAAAAGAAGCGTCATGGGCCCTGATACTGCCTGTGATTATTCTTGCAGGCTTACGGGGCGGTATCTTCACACCGACGGAAGCTGCGGTAGTAGCCGCAGTGTACGCCCTATTGGTCGGGGTGTTCATTTATCGCTCGCTGAGCTTTACAACCGTTTATAAATGCCTCCTTGGTGCGGCCAAAACGACTAGTGTAGTTATGTTCCTCGCTGCGGCAGCGATGGTATCCTCTTGGCTCATTACAGTGGCTAACGTTCCTGCCACGATTACGGAATTTCTTGGACCTCTGCTGGAAAATCCGATGCTGCTTATGATCATGATCAATATCTTGTTAGTTTTGGTAGGTACGGCTATGGATATGACGCCTACCATACTCATTATGACACCTGTTCTGATGCCCATTATCATTCAAGCAGGTATTGATCCGGTTTATTTCGGCGTTCTGTTCGTTCTGAATTGCAGCATCGGACTTCTCACACCGCCTGTGGGAACGGTACTCAACGTGGCTGCAGGTGTAGGTAGAACGAGTATGGAGGGCATTATGAAAGGCGTTATGCCGTTCCTTATTGCCGAATGCGTCGTTATGGTGTTGTTAATCCTGTTCCCAAGTCTGGTGACCGTTCCATTGGAATGGCTGCACAGATAAGCTTAGGAGGAATCGAAGTGAAGAGAAGCCTTTGTACTTCAGGATTTAAAGACTGGGATGTTGAACAAATATTGGAATGGGCGGCTCCATTTGGACTAGATGGGGTGGAACTATGGATGGGGCATATTGAACGCTATCAGGAGGAGCGGGGTCCCCTTGACAAATTAAGAGAAAAACTGCGCCGGTATGGCCTTGAAGTGCCGGCGGTCAGCGGATACACAACATTTTCCGGAGGCTTCTCGGGAGAAAAGGATTTGAAGCAGGATTTCAAGAGTATGAATCATTTACTCGACGTTGCCAGGCAGCTGGGCTGTCCGTTCATACGAACATTTCTGGGCCACGTGTCGTCGAGATGCACTTCTCCGGAGCAATGGGGCCAAGTCGTGAGCGTCATGAAGAACGTTATGCGAATGGCCGACCAGTACGAAGTAAACATTGCGATCGAAGTTCACTATGACACGTTTGTAGATAATACGGAGTCCGCCCGGATGCTGCTGCAGGCAGTCAATCACCCGAGACTTAGGCTAGTGTTTGACGGTGCGAATCTCCATGTGGAGCAGATCGATCAAATGGAGGCGCTGCCGGTCTTATACCCATGGTTATCTCACGTTCATATAAAAAATTACAACTGGGATCATGCCAATAGGTACAAGAGTGTTCCTGTCTCAATCCTTAATGGCGACATTGATAACAAGGCACTTATTCAAGAGCTTGAGCGGCGGCATTATTCCGGTTATGTATCTTTGGAATATTTTGGAGAAATGAAAGAGCTTAATATTACACGTTCGTTGCAAGAGTGGAATGAATTGCGGGATGCGGGTTTCCCGGCAAGCTGAGAATGTATATGCATTCTCTTTTTTTTATCCTCTTCTTTACATATGTAAATAAATAAAACAATTGTAAAAAATGCCGTGGAGTGATACTATTTCAATTGTAGTTTTTGTAAACAATCGGAATCGTAAGCGCTTCCCCCATATTGCTGTTCCTGATTTTCAGATCAATTTACAAATGTATTAACATATTGACAAATGATAAAATCAGGAGTAAGATGTGGTTACAAATGTATTTCTTAATGACAAATGTAAAGGATATCCGTTTATTACTTGTCAAACATTCTCTAATCAGCACACGTTTCAAGGATTTTTCGCACAAAAGAAAGCGCATACAGTTATGCCGAACTATGAGCAAGAGGGGTTGGTAGGTCATGGTCGAGAACTCGGTTTGGAGTATTGACTTTTGGGATTTAGTGTTACGATTGATTGCCGCAGTTGTCCTTGGAGGTTTAATTGGGTTAGAAAGGGAAGTCAGCAACCATGCGGCTGGTTTTCGTACTCATATTCTTGTCTGTATCGGTGCTGCATTAATTATGCTGCTATCGATTTATGGCTTTTCTGATTTTGTAAACGAAATCAATGTCCGAATAGATCCATCCCGTCTTGCTGCTCAAGTCATTAGCGGTATCGGTTTTCTGGGCGCAGGTACGATATTGCGAAATGGACTTTCGATATCGGGATTAACAACGGCTGCCTCCTTGTGGGTAACGGCCGGAATTGGTTTATCGGCAGGTGCAGGGTTTTATAAAGGGGCGCTGGTTGCAACCTTCCTTGTCTTGGTATGTCTCTTTCTGTTGAACAAAACAGAGAAGTTGTTTAGCGCAAAGCATAAAAACCTGCTACAAATCACGATTGAAGACAACTCCACGTTGACCGGGAAAATTATATCCGAGTTGGAAGCAATGGGTATTCAGATTAAAAAAGTATATTTTTCGGAGGATGAATCGGTTGGGGAAGGATTTAAGACGGTACATTGCAGCGTCAATGGGATGGATGAAGCTGCTCTTCAGGAGTACGCATCTCAAATCATGAAATGGACTGGCGTCATCAAGATCGAATCCACGATGGATGGACAAAGGATTAAGCTCGTGGGAGCTAAAATTACGGTGGGGGGCTGATGATCAAATAACAATATGCGGATAGTTATAAGAGGTTGCGGTTTGGAGTTCATTTCAAAAAAACAAGTAAAGGGTGGGTACATTGAAAAAACTTTATAAAGTGATGATGTCTCTCGCATTAGTTTCTCTCGCAGCTGGTTGCGCATCGGGCGGTAATGAGCAAGTTAAAAATGCTAATGAAGGAACGAAGCCTGTCGATAGTGCAAAAGAAGTGAAGGAAGTCAGCGGGACTGTGAATCTGTATACCTCTGAATCCCAAGACTTAGTTAACGAAATGATCCAGGATTTCAAGAAGAAGCAGCCTAAGATTGATGTGAAAATATACCGTTCCGGAACCGGTGCCGTTATTTCGAAAATCGAAGCGGAACAGATGGGCGGGGCTATCCAGGCCGATGTCATTTGGTTTGCCGATATTGACTATTATTCGAAATTGGCGAAAAAAGGGATGCTGGAAAAATATGATTCGCCTGAAGCGGCTAACCTGGATAAGCGCTATGCATATGAAGACGGAAAATATTATGAAGTACGTCAAATTTTCAATGTCATTGGCTATAATACATTAAAAATTAAAAATGCCCCTAAATCCTGGCAGGATCTCGGATCTCCTGAATATAAAGGGAAAGTCGCTATAGCAAATCCGAACTATTCCGGCGCAGCATTCTTAACATTAGCATCGCTCGTCAATACGAATGGGATGGGATGGGACTATTTCAGCAGCTTGAAAAATAATGGCGTTAAGTTTGAACAATCCAACGGTAACTTGACTAGTAAACTTGCAACAGGCGAATATTATGGCGTTTCAGTTGTAGACTTTATGGTCAGAAACGCTAAAAACAGCGGTTCGCCGGTTGAAATCGCTTGGCCTAGCGAGGGTTCCGTTCTTATTCCTACGCCGGTAGGCATTATTTCCGGATCTAAAAATAAAGAGGCTTCCCAGAAACTGATGGATTACCTCCTCTCCACGGATGGTCAGAAGTTTTTCGTGAAACAAGGCTACATTCCAGTCAAAGGGGATGCAGGCGCGCCTGAAGGATCGCCCAAATTGGACAGCATTAAAGTGATGCCGCTGGATATGAAATTCCTTGAAGATAACCGCGAATCTTTAAAAACGAAGTTTGGAGAATTATTTAGCGAAGCCAAATAATATGATTTCGAGTTAGGAAGGATTTGATCGTATGATCGGTAAGCCGCAAGGAATGACCTCCGGTCAATCTGCTGCCAAAAGCTCCTTTGATTTAGCTTCAATGGGTCCCCGCCTTATTTGGTGGGGGACCTTTGTCCTACTGGGATTTACCGTGTTTTATCCCTGCTTGGTGCTCGTAATCAACAGCTTTAAAGCGGATGGAAATATAACCTTTGCCAATTACGTGACCCTCTTTAGAGATCCGGCCATTTTGACTAGTATGACGAACAGCTTGAAGGTTGTAGTGCCTTCAACCATAATTGCAACAATACTGGGTGTTTTGTTAGCCTGGATTGTTGCGCGAACGAATATCCGGGGCAAAAAAATATGGCAAACCCTGCTGGCCACGCCCTATTTGATCCCGCCATTTGTCGGTGCCATATCCTGGACTTATCTGCTTGGACCTGTAGGGCTGATCAATGGCTGGTATATGGATATTTTTCAACAAACGGAGCCTCTGGTCGATATTTATAGTATGAGCGGTATGGTGTTCGTGATGTCGATCTACGGCTACACCATTCCTTACATTGTCGTGCTTCCTGCGATTCAAAAGATAGACGCATCGGTTGAAGAGGCGAGCCGAATTTCCGGCGCCAGCGTTTTACGCACGATGAAGGACATTACATTACCTTTGATATCCCCGGCCATATTGGGGGGAATGCTGCTTCTATTCATGAATTTGTTGGCGGATTTCGGTATTCCTGCGGTGTTAGGCTCTCCGAACGATATCAATTTGATGACCACTCAAATTTATCAAACGATTATCAATGTGGATAAGCCGAATAGTCTTCAAATTGCAGCGGCCAATTCCATGCTGCTCGCTCTATTCGGTATCATAGGACTGCAATTGTATCAAAAGATTATTAAATCGAGCAAATATGTCGTGGTTAGCGGTAAGCATCCTTCAGGGGAGAAAACTTCGCTTGGTTCCTGGAAAGCTCCTGTATACGTGTTCTTGATCATCATTATCTTTGTCACAACGGTAGCTCCAATCTGTGCGGCGATATTTACTTCCTTGTTAAAAGCGTTTGGTGCTCCGAATAGCTGGTCGAATCTGACTTTCAGAAATTATGAAATGATCTTTGAAATCGAATCGGTTCGAAGAGCTGTCATGAACAGTTTTTCTCTGGCTGCGATTGCCGGCTTCGTCATTGCCGTACTAGGCCTCCTTTTATCCTATATGATTATTCGCGGAAAAATGTTTGGATCTCAACTAGTAGAATCATTAGTTGCCATTCCTTATGCGGTACCCGGCACTATTGTAGGCTTGGCGATGATTCTCGCTTTTGTGAATCCGGTTCCAATTGTAGGCTGGAATTTATATAGCACCTATATGATATTGCTTGTTGCCTACTTGGCCAGGTTTATGAACCTCGGGCTGCAAACGATTTCCGGCGCGATGGCTCAAATCCATCCATCTCTCGAGGAAGCGAGTCGGATTTCCGGCGCCTCCCAGATGAGAGCCTTCTGGGATATTATGATTCCCTTGCTAAGGCCCAGTTTCTATGCTTCATTTTTTCTTGTCCTTATGCCGGCTTTGGGAGAGATCACGTTATCATCCTTGCTATGGTCCGTCAATAACGAAACCATTGGAGTCGTTGTATTTTCAGCTCAGGAAGAAGGAAAGGTCGCGCTCACGGCGGCACTTGCCGTATTACTCATTTTGTTTGTAACCGTGACCAACATCATCTTGAAAATCGTGAGTAAGGGCCGGATTGGATTGTAAAAAATACGACATCGATGCTTCGGGGAGGATAATACTATGGGTACACTCGTTCTGGATGGCATTTCCAAGGTTTATAAGGGAAGCACAGCTGTTCATAAGGTAAACGTGACAATCGAAAGAAATGAATTCGCAACTATTGTTGGTCCATCCGGATGTGGGAAAACGACTACTTTACGAATGATTGCCGGATTTATTGAACCAACCGACGGTGTGATTACACTGGATAAGGAAGAATTGGTTAATACCGCGCGTTCCACTTTTCTGCAGCCAGAAAGGCGCGGGATCGGCATGGTGTTTCAATCTTATGCGGTATGGCCTCATATGAACGTCTTTGAGAACGTTGCCTATCCCCTTAAGCTGCGAAAGATGAATAAGGCCGATATGGCGGCCAAAACCAGGGAAATTCTGCGTATCGTCCATCTGGACGCTTACGAAAAGCGATTTCCTCATGAATTGTCAGGAGGTCAGCAGCAAAGGGTAGCCTTGGCTAGAGCGCTCGTCATGGAACCTCGCTTGCTCTTGCTGGATGAACCTTTATCGAATCTGGATGCCGCATTGCGCGAGCAGATGAGAATCGAGATCAAAGAGATTCAACGTAAAATGGGCATTACCATTATTAATGTAACTCACGATCAAGTTGAAGCAATGACGATGTCCGATAAAGTGATTGTGATGAACAGTGGGCATGTTGTCCAGGTTGGCAGTCCGATGGAGATCTATAACCGCCCCGCGAATTCGTTTGTAGCCAAATTTATCGGCTCGGCCAACGTCATTCCTTGTCAAGTGGTGGAGCGTAATTCAGGGCCGACCATGACGGTTCGTTTATTCGATACGACGCTGGAAATACCGGCTTTCGATACAAATCGGAATGAAGGATGGGTATCGGTTAGACCGCATCATATCGTGCCCGACAGTCATTCATCCCTACGTGGGAAAATTACGAATAAATTGTATCAAGGCGACAGGATTGAGTATCACTTGCAGGTTCAAAATGAAAAAATCGCTGTCGTTACGGATGCTAGCGAAAGCAACAATTACAATCTGGACGATGAAATGGGCATTAACATTCTACAAGGAGTTTGGCTCGAAGATTAAAAAAACGGTGACACCGTTAGATTTTGATGGGGTGAGGATATGAAAGTGACTGTACTGGGCTATTGGGGAGGTTATCCTTCTGCAGGCGGAGCGACAGCGGGTTATTTAATAACAACGGATGAAGGGAACATTTTATTGGACTGCGGCAGTGGCGTCATGAGCAGGTTATCCTTCTATACGAATGTCGAGTCCTTATCCGGTGTTATACTTTCCCATTTACATTACGACCATATGGCGGATATCGGTATTTTGCAATATGCGGCCGTTGGCGCAAGAAGGACAGGAAGGATGACGAACAAGCTGCAAATTTATGCGCCGGACTCGCCGGTATCGGCTATGCAAGATTTAATGGGAAACCATTCCGATGTATATGCGATTAATCCTTTAAATAAAGTGAGCCTGGCAGGTGCTGAAATTGAGTTTATTCCGGTTCAACACACGATTTCATGCTATGCTGTCAAAATTAAATACGGCGGAAAAACGTTTGTTTATTCAGGCGATACCTCATACTGCGAATCATTGATTGACTTTGCCCAAAATGCGGATATTTTCCTTTGCGAAGCTACGATTTGCGAAGGCAGCAGGCATACAACGGGAGAAGGGCATATGGATGCCGTTCAGGCAGGTACGATCGCGAAGAAGGCCAATGTGAAAAAATTGGTATTAACCCATTTACCGCATGACGGCGATTTTGAATTTATGAAAAAAACGGCCAGTGAAGTGTTTGGAAGGCCTGCATATATTCCAAATGTAGTCAGTACTTTTATGCTATGAAAAGGACGGAGTAGCGCGTATGTATAAACTGTTAGCACTAGATATGGATGGAACGCTGCTGGATCCGCAAAAGATGGTTACTTTACCCGTTCAAGAGGCTGTGCAGCAGCTGGTTTATAATCAGATTCATGTGACCTTGGCCTCAGGACGGTTTCCGGCATCGGTATGGCTGCATGGGAAATATTTAGGCTTGAAATTCCCGCTTATTGCGTTAAACGGAGCTGTGATCCTGGACCCCGTCACAGGCGAGAAATTATTTGGCTATCCGATCAGCAGGGAAATCGCTTGTAAAATCGCAACCTTTGTTGAAGCGAAGGGCTCTTATATCCATTATTACGGTTACAATGTTTTGTACGTTAACGAGTTGACCGAAATGAATCGTGCTTGGCCGCTTGCTAATGTGGTCATGGATCCAAGCAAGGAATTGACGGAGGATAATTACCGCGGTCAAGTACATTTAATACAGGTCTCTCCCGTCGGCCCATTATCTCATTTTCTGGCGTCAACGGAGGAAGAGGTCTATAAGGCTACGGTCATTGATGATGATCCGGCAGTAATCGACCGTCTTTATAAGGAGATGAGCGGCTGGGAGGGAATTACGCTTTCCCGGACAGGAAGAAGAAGATTCGATATTAACCTTGCAGACATTAATAAAAAAACGGCGCTTATGAAGGTATGCTCCGAATACAATATCGCTTCCAAACAGGTTGTAACCATAGGCGATTACGATAATGATATTGAAATGCTGGATTGGGCAGGGTTAGGTATTGCTATGGGAAATGGGAATGACAATGCAAAGGGAGTCGCTAACGTGATCACGGATTCAAATGCAGATCATGGAGTTGCGACAGCGATCCGTCAATATTTTGAATTGAACAGGTAGAGCGGAAATGGAGGGATATCCAAATGGCAGTAGAAATGAAAGCCAGGGTCGATCTA
>NZ_BCPS01000083.1:0-6475 GCF_016586185.1 Paenibacillus sp. EPM92 | reverse complement strand
TTTTGATTATGAGGGTTGAGGTGACAACGTTGAATTCATACGATTTGGTAGTGCTCGGTGGAGGCCCGGGCGGTTATGTGGCTGCGATCCGTGCGGCGAAGCTAGGGCTATCGGTTGCCCTGATCGAAGCTTCCGAGCTTGGAGGCACATGCCTTAACCGCGGATGCATTCCGTCCAAAACGCTGCTGCATATGGCGGAAGCGGTTGAAACGATCAAGAAGGTTCAAGCCTGGGGAATCAAGACGGGCCCGGTTGAACTATCATGGGATGCGATGCTGGCCCGTCAGGGCCAAGTGATGCAGACGCTGCGCACCGGCATTGCGGGGCTGCTGAAAGCAAACAAGATCAGCCATCTCCGCGGCTGGGGCAAG
This sequence comes from Paenibacillus sp. EPM92, assembly GCF_016586185.1. Classification (NCBI taxonomy): domain Bacteria; kingdom Bacillati; phylum Bacillota; class Bacilli; order Caryophanales; family Paenibacillaceae; genus Paenibacillus; species Paenibacillus sp. EPM92. The sequence continues at coordinate 6,104 of NZ_BCPS01000083.1, read as the reverse complement.
GTGCTGCCGAACCGTGAGATCGAGGTTGCTTCGGATACGGGAGTGACCCGCGTACGCGCGGACAAGATTATTTTGGCTACAGGCTCCAAGCCTTTCGTTCCCCCGATTCCGGGATTGGACGGGCTGCCTTATCAAACGAGCGATACGATTTTCCAAATGGACCGTATACCGAAAACGACGACGATTATCGGCGGCGGTGTGATCGGTGTTGAATTCGCGGCTATTTTCTCGGCGTTCGGCACGCAGGTGACGGTTGTTGAAGCGACCGACCGCATCGTGCCGACTGAGGACGAAGCGGCTTCCCAAGCGCTGGCCAAGGCGTTGAAGCAGCGGGGCGTTCAGGTGCAGGCTGCGACCAAAGTGGAGCAGGTTCGCTACGACAATGGCCAATTCCATGTGTCGGCGGCGCACGGCGGCCAGACGTCCGAGCATGCGGCTGAGGAATTGCTGGTCGCAGTCGGTCGGACTCCAAGCCTTGGCGGGCTGGAGGAGCTGCCGCTCAAGATGAACGGGCGATTTGTCGAGGTCAATGAACAGATGGAAACGAGCATCCCCCATGTATACGCCATTGGGGATCTTGTCGGGGGATATCAATTGGCGCATGTGGCTAGTGCCGAAGGGCTTATAGCGGCAGCGAATGCGGCCGGAAAACAAGAGAAAATCGATTACCGCGTCGTACCTCGCTGCATTTACACCCATCCCGAAATCGCCAGTGTAGGGATGACGGAGCAGGAAGCGAAGAACAGCGGTCTTGCGGTTAAAGTCCAGACGTATTCCATGAGAGGGAACGGGAAGGCGCTGTCCATGGGAGAAACCGATGGCTTCGTGAAGCTGATCGCCGATGAGAAATACGGCGAGATTGTTGGCGTAACCATGGTCGGGCCGCACGTGACCGACATGATTACGACAGCTTCCTCATTCATGCATTTAGAGGGCACGGTGGCAGAGTGGGCAAGCCTGATCCATCCGCATCCGACCGTATCGGAGTCTTTCTATGAGGCGGCTAACGGATGGCTGGGCATGGGAGTCAATCATTAATACAGGATAAGATGCAATCGGAAAGGTTGTCTCGAAACGGACAGCCTTTTTCGTACACACTCCGATGTTATCTTAGAGCAACTCGTGAAGGGTTACGATCATTGCCGGCTGGTTGAAGTATCTTTATCCTTGTGGAACAGCGGGTATTTATTTGTTGACAGAACCGTAAGCAGTGTTTAGAATTACAAATGAAAGCGATCTATACAAATGTAAAGAAGGCGCTTGATTAAAGCGGCAGCCCTATCAAACTGAGTGATGAATGAAGTTTCAAATATTGAAGAGGATCGGGGAGAAGCCATATGAACATGAATAAAAAGCTGTTGGAGCTGGAGCGTAAGGGCGGTTTGATCCGTGTCGGCTTAATTGGAGCGGGTCAAATGGGACGAGGCATGATCTCGCAAATCGAAAGCATGAAGGGAATGCGTGTGGTAGCCACCGCTGATATAAGGGTTGAGCAGGCCAAAAACGCTTACTTGTTTGCAGGTGTCCGCGCAGAGCACATCGTGCAAACACGCGAGCTGGAGCAGGCGGAGCGGGCGATAGACCAGCGTTCGGTTGTGGTTACGGATGACATGCACATGCTGCTCGCGCTCCCGAATGTGGATGTGATCGTTGATGCGACCGGAGTACCGAGTGTTGGTGCGGAGATTGCCTGGAAGGCGATCCTGAACAAAAAGCATATCGTCATGTTGAACGTCGAAACGGATGTAACCGTTGGCCCGCTGCTTAATAAAATGGCCGCTTCGGCAGGCGTTGTATACACGGGCTCGGCCGGTGACGAGCCAGGGGCGGTCATGGAGCTGTACAACTTTGCGGATGCTATCGGCTTCGAGGTTCTGGCGATCGGTAAAGGCAAGAACAACCCGCTTAATGTGCAGGCAACGCCGGATTCGGCACGTGAATATGCGCAAAGCGTAGGGGCGAATCCGAAGATGATCGCTTCATTCCAAGACGGAACCAAGACGATGATCGAGATGACAGCGGTGGCTAACGCGACAGGGTTTGTACCGGACCAACCAGGGATGAACGGGCCGGTAGCAACCGTGGAGGAGCTGACACAGGTGCTTCGTCTGCGGGAGGATGGAGGCATCCTGACGCGGACAGGAGTCGTTGAATATGTGAACGGTGTAGCACCGGGCGTATTTGTTATCGTCACCTCGGGCAAGGAAGAGGTCCGGCATGAGATGGAGTACCTGAAGATGGGCAAAGGCCCGAACTTTGTGTTATTCCGGCCGTACCATTTAACGAGCCTGGAGACCCCGTTGTCGGTGGCTGGTGCCTACTTCTACAATGAGCAAACCATCGCACCGTGGAAAGGGCTGGTGGCTGAAACCGTGACCATCGCCAAGAAGGATCTGCAGCCGGGAGATCGTCTGGACGGGATCGGCGGATTCACGGTGTACGGCAAGATCATGACTGCGGCCGAAGCGAAATCGCTAAACGCCTTACCGATCGGTTTAGTTCAAGCACAGACGGTAAAACGCGCGGTAAGGGCCGGTGAAATCATCACGTACGATGACGTGGAGCAAACGGCTTCTTCGGTCATTTGGGAGCTGCGCAAGCTGCAGGATCAAGCACTTCTCGCCGGGAGCCTATAAAGGTAAGGCGCTGTAATCTTAGCAAATGAATCCGCTTTTGATAACATCCACCTTTTTAGTGAAAGCTGACTTGATAATCATGATGAAGTATGGGTGGGGTTGATTGACGATGATGACTGATGAGGAGAAAAAGTTTCTGCTTAAGATTAGCCGCATGTATTATTTTGAAGATTGTACACAAGCGGAAATCGCCAAGAAAGTCGGAGTTTCCAGACCTATCATATCTAAAGGTCTTCAGAAGGCGCTCCACGTAAAGCTGGTTGAAATTATTATACATGACCAAGCGGCGCCTACGATCGATTTGGAGCAGGAAATCGAAAGCGCTTTTTCATTAGAAGAAGTTATCGTCGTACCCACGGCCGATATGTCAACCGAGCTTGCCAATAGTGCGCTTGCCAAGGCTGCTTCCTCCTATGTGCTGAAGCAGCTCAAGCATGTAACGAAGATCGGCATCTCGTGGGGGACGACCTTACACAACCTGGTGAAGGAATTCCCCGAAGAGGCTCACGAGCATTTGAAGATAATCCCGCTCGTAGGGGGCATGGGCTCTAATCGAATTGAGCTTCATTCGAATCAAATTGCCTACGAATTGTCCAAAAAGCTGAACTGCAGCTGTGAATCCTTGTATGCGCCGGCCATTGTGGAGAGTGAAAGCTTCCGCGATCTTCTATTGCAAACCCCGACGGTTGCCGATGTGTTGGAAGAAGCGAAAAAAATTGATCTGGCCATTGTAGGGATCGGTAATCCCTTTATGCAATCCACCCTGGAGGAAATCGGTTATATAGGGGACGATGAGTTGAAGAGTTTGGAAGCCTCCGGCGTTGTGGGGGATATCAACTCCTGTTTTATTTGCAGGGACGGCACGATCGCAAAAAATTCGATCAACGAGCGGGTCATCGGAATTCAGGTGGTTGAATTGAAGAGCGTGAGCAAGGTAATCGCCATCGTTCAAGGAAGCCATAAAGCAGATAGCGTCTTGGCGGCTCTGCGGGGGGGCTATATTCATACGCTGATTACAGATGAACAAACGGCTTCAGAGATGGTTAGACTCATGAAAATACAGAGCCACAAGCAGGATTCGGGCCAGCCAAGCTAGAGCTGGCCCCATGCGGCTCATCGAGCCGCTGTTCGTCCTGCTGTCAAGATCGACCCGATTTGAAGATGGAATGAATGAACCAAACGAGTATGAACACGGCGATCAGGGCGCCTATTTCCAGTACAGGGATGCTCCCAAATAAGCCAGGCTGATTGCTCTGGGAAGAGCCGATCATGATTCCCGTCAGGATGATGCAGAAAGAAAGCCAAACCATGCTGAGCGAAATCCTCTTGCTGATCCGATCCAGTTGTCTAAGCAGAAGATCAAATTGAGGGATGCTGACGTCCAGTTGTCCTTTCTTAATTAAAGGGATCAGCTCTTTGACCAGATTTGGGAATTCAAAGAGAATGTCGCTGTATTGCGTCCATTCTTCTTTGACATGTTCCAGTATCGAACCGGGATGAAGACGCTCGAGCAATAATTTTTTGCCGAACGGCTCTGCGATTTGGAGGATGCTGATCTTGGGATCCAGCTGCTTAACCACACCCTCTACCGTAATCAAGCATTTGCCCAATAGAACAAAATCGGCGGGAATCCGGACTTCATGCCGATAGGCTACTTCCAGAAGATCGTTTACCGCTTCTCCAAGACTCATCTCCCCGAAAGGCACGCCAACGTATTTATCACGAAGAAGATCGACATCGCGACGCAGGTCTGTCATGTTCACTTGCGGCGTAACAAGCCCCATCCCAAGCAAAGCTCTAATCACACCCTCCGAGCTCTGCAGCATTAATGCGATGATGAGCTTGGCGAGCTGCCGCTTGATCTTCGGCGTCAACCGGCCTACCAATCCAAAGTCCATAAATGCAATCACCTCACCCCGCAGCACCGTAATATTGCCGGGATGAGGATCCGCATGAAAAAAGCCTTTAATAAAAATTTGATGCAAAATGGCATTCATTAACCGCTCGGCTATTCTTTTGGAATCATAGCCTTTGGCATGCAGCAGTTCGGGAGAATTTAATTTGATCCCATCCATAAACTCCATGGCTAGAATCTTCTTGGAGGAAAATTCCCAATACACCTTCGGAATTCGGATGTGAGCCTGGTTTTTAAATTGACTGGCAATTTTTTCGGCATTTTTCCCTTCAATTGTATAATCAAGCTCATCGAGTAACGATTTTTTAAATTCTTCGAACAACCGCACAAGCTGATGGCGATGGGCCCATTCGAAGCGGGCTTCAGCCATGATTGCTAAATTTTGCAGGATTTCCAGATCCGTTCGGATCGTCTCGGCAATCGTTGGGCGCTGGACTTTAACAGCGATCCTCTCTCCTGTGGTTAGAAGGGCAAGATGAACTTGCCCGATCGAAGCGGCAGCCAGCGGCGTTTCCTCAAAGCTGAGAAAGGTTTGGTCCAGATCGATGTTCAATTCGGATTCAATGATATGTTTGACTTCCTGATAGGAGAAGGGGGTAACCTGATCCTGAAGCTTTTCCAATTCCTTAATGATAGACTCCGGTATGAGGTCGGACCGTGTACTGGCAATTTGGCCCAGCTTAATAAAAGTCGGACCCAATTCTTGAACAACGAGACGGATTCGCTCGCCAATAGATGTTTTTTCGTCCTTTTTTGTTCCGTTTCGAATGTTGCCGGGCAAGGACAACAGATGGAAAATGTCCAATTCTTCTACGATAAAACCAAAGCCATGGCGAGTAAGGGCCATTGCAATGCCCCGATAACGGTTAAAATGGCGAATCCGTTTGCCGATCAAGTGAAACCATCCTTTCAGGCAACAAGAGCTTATTCGTTGTTGTTTTCCAATTTTTCAAGACGCTTGCTCAGATTTTCAATGTCTTCCTTGGTCGCCACGTGCAGCTCTGCTAACAGGCTGTTCAATTGCTCTCGAATGAGCTGCTTCAGCTGTGCCTGTTCGGCTTCCCCCTTTTCTATCAATCGGTTGACAAGTTCTTTGGATTCATTGGCTGAAATATTTCCCTTTTTTACTAATTCATCAACTGCACTTTCAAGTTTTTCTTTGCTCAGGATCGTGACGCCGAGTCCTAACGACAAAGCTTTCTTCAGCAATTCATTCATCTAGTGAACCTCCTGTTTAATGATACTATAGAGTACCCCAATTCCCTGAATGCTATTAACTGATTCTGGAAATTTATTGCGTGCATGCTGACATCACTTTTCCTTGTTCATTGGATAAGCACCCCCTCTTACATATGTATTATACAATAACAATTGTAAAAAATGTTGCAGTCAGGAACATATTTTATATGAATATGTCGGTTGATATAAACAAATGAGCCTTGACAAAAACAAGAATACAGAAGTAGTATGATATTACAAATGTAACAAATAAGAACATATGTAAACGGAGGGATATCCAAATGGCAGTAGAAATGAAAGCCAAAATCGATCTA